>MGAO01000037.1:30272-92495 GCA_001788215.1 Candidatus Roizmanbacteria bacterium RIFCSPLOWO2_01_FULL_40_14
TAGATGCCTTATTGCAGAGTGTAAAAGATAAAAAACAAATACTAAAAACGTTAATGGTCTATTTTAGTGTAATAATCCTTCTTGTTTTGACGGTATGGTTACTGATATTTACCGGAAATCTACTCTTTATCAATGAAGCTACTTCAGAGCATATTGCCATAGCAAAACGAAATTTTATACTTCCGAGTACTCTCCTATTTGGTACCGTTGGTGCAATTATGATTTTATATTTCATAAAAAACAAGTTGCTTTATCGAGTAATTCTCACATCTCTGTTGCTGGTGGCAAGTTTTGACATGCTTCGATTTGCCATGAAATGGATGCCCTTTGATGAAAGAGAATTTGTTTTTCCCTCGCTTCCTGTTCTGGAATATATGCAGAAAAATATTGGTATACATCGGGTATATGGGCCGATTGGAAATGAAGCGTTACTACCCTTTGGGCTGCAAGGTATTGAAGGGTACGATCCACTGTATATTCGTCGATATGGAGAGCTTATTCAAACAGCAACAGACGGAGTGATTCGTCCGCCTGAACGATCTGTCGTAAAACTAAACAATAGCGGAGTATATGCCAAGAAGTTGTTAGATTTGTTGGGAGTCAAATATATTTTTTACTCGAAAGGGGATGGGAAAGGATCATGGGTGTTTCCTTTTTGGAACTATGAAGAAAGTATTAATCAGACACCGGTGTATCGCGATACTGTTTATGAATTGTATGAAAATAAGGATGTGTTCAATCGCGCCTTTATCGTGCATAATTATATCGTTGAAACTGACGATCAAAAGATCATAGACCGTATGTTTTCTACTGAGACAGATCTTTTGTCAACGGTCGTTCTTGAAAAAAATCCCCCCCTTACTCTAGAAAAATGTGATATTCAGGAAGAAGATGTAGTTGATATTGTGAGTTATACGCCAAATATTATTTCAATTAACCTTGAAACAGATTGTCCGGGAATACTTGTTTTGACTGACAACTATTATCCTGGATGGAAAGCCATAGTCAATGAAACAATAACACCTATATTACGGGCTAACTATACTTTTCGAGCTGTAGAAATCCCCGCGGGGGCCTCCCGTGTTGTCTACTCATTTAATCCCTATGATTCAATTACGTCTACTAATTAAAATAATTATTTTTCTCCAAATCTTATTAATTGCTTACTATAGTCGATCTGTATTCATGGATTCTTATGATGCGGTATATTGGAAAGATCGCTTTGAACATTCTCAGTGGGTACTTCCACTTTCGAGACGGAGTATTGGAGATGATGCACTATTTTCATATGCCGGTCGCGAAATAGCATATGGAGCGGATCCTACATTTTCTATTGCGCAAGTGCCTCCGGTTGGAAAATATTTATTGGGATGGTCAATCAGATATTTTCGAAATTATGTGTGGTATACCTTTCTGATTGGTGTGGCAAGCACTGTTTTGTATTATTATATAGCGCGATTATTACTTCGGAATATAATGTTATCTCTGCTTGCCGTTATGTTACTTATCTTCGATCCTCTGTTTTTTTCACAGTTTACTGTTTCGTTACTTGATTTGACGCAGCTCTTTTTTTTGTTGGTGACGTTACTTTTTATCTTGTTAACAGTTAAAGTTAATTCAAAAACGGCGAATATTACCTCTCTTATCGCAGGAATCAGCCTGGGTCTCGCAGCACAAGTTAAAGTACCGCTTACCATTCCTGTAGTTTTTGTATTGTGTTGTTACTATCTCTATCGACGTAAAAATGCTCAAATAACTATTCTCTTTGTGATTTCGTCATTGTTAGGGTATGTGATACCTTATTTCGGCTTTTTCCTGAAGGGACATAGCTTCATGGAATTTATTAATATTACGCGTTATATGATCGGATTTTATCGCGAGTCAGAGCTGACGACTCATTGGGGCGCATTGTTATCAGTATTATTTAGGGGGAAATTTCCCCATATTGCTAGTGGAGAGTCAATTAAAGTTATTGAATGGTGGCTTATGTGGCCTATTTCTATCATCCTTTTTTTTGCGTTTCTGGTGAGCAGAAGAAAAATGTTTACTGCCGAATTTAAAGGAGTTGCATGGTATATCATTATAAGTTTGCTGATTTACTTATCAATACCGGCGTTTCCTCGATATCTTTTAATTATCATTCCATTTCTTTATTTATTTGTCGTACGGTATATGAGCGGATTGAAGAAGAATTATTTACTTATTCTTGTCGTCACGATAGCCTTCTATGGCATATTCAGCACGTATCGATTCCACTACCTCAAATCAATACAAGTAATTGATAACTACCTCTACAGTTTCTCTCATCAGTATTTTCATGATATATACAAGCAGTATATTGCTCATCCAGAAGATCTTAACCTCTCACGGGAAGAGTTTCACCAATTACTCCGAACTAGTCTCAATGATGCTCAGGTCAGAAATATTGTCGTTCATAAATTAAAACAGAGCATTCCATTTTTAGGTTCACGGGGATATGTCGAAGCGGAAATCACCTACCAAACGCAACATTTAGGATCATTTACCGAGAAAAAAATTATTCCGCTGGTAAAAACTCATGGTGAATGGTTGATAGAGTGGAATTGGGATTTGTTGGTCCAAGGATATCATCCTGAATATAAAATGGTATCTGCTATAGTTCGCGGAAAGCGCGGAGCGATTGTTGACCGTACGGGTACTGTCCTTGTTGAGGATCGGGAAGGATATCTTATTTCGGTTAATCCAAATTTACTTAATTATTCGTATGAGCAAGAGATGCTTGAGTTGATCGGCAATCTTGCTTCAGTTAAACCCGTACACGTGCAAAATGCATATCTAGAAGATCCGATTCCTGATAGGGCGGTTCCGGTTATTTCGACCTTTCGTATACCGACTGATATTGAAATGGAGACATTGACATCTTATCCAAGTGTTGAACTGGTACCGTATCAATCTCGAATATATAGCGGTATACCATCGACCGGTATTCACAACGTCAATTATGAAGAGTGTTGTACACGTCTCTATAGTTCTACAAACTATATGGGTATGGAATCCTTAGAATTACAGTATGACGATACCCTGCGCGGTGCAGATGGTGGTACCTTATTACTCACTGACAAAAATGGCTTTGCTATTCGTGTTATCCTAGATAAAGAGCCTATTATTGGTCAGGATGTACAGCTATGAAAATTGGTATTTATAATCCCTATTTGGATTCTCTTTCGGGTGGCGAACGGTATATGTTGACGATTGCATCGTGTTTGTCTCATCAACATGACGTTTCTGTTTTTTGGGACGATCACACTATTTTGAAAAAAGCACACGATCGGTTATCAATCGATTTAAAGAAGGTAACCGTGGCGCCCAATATTTTTGATCGAGGAATTCCTTTTCTCAAATCAATGGTTACTACTCCTCAATATGATCTTATTGTTGTCTTATGTGACGGGAGTATTCCGTTTATAAATTCACCTGTCGGCATTCTTCATTTTCAAAGACCGTTTGCAGGAGTAGGCGGGTTTTCACTGGCTAATCAAATAAAACTTAAGAAGTATCAAAAAGTTATCTGCAATTCCCAATTTACTAAAAAATATATTGACCGGGAGTATCACGTAAAGTCAGAAATTATCTATCCTCCGGTAGATACCGATACTTTTAAAAATGCAAAAAAAGAAAACATGATACTTTCAGTCGGGAGATTTCATCCGTTTAAAAAACATGAGATTATGATTCAAGCTTTTACTAACCTTAGTAAATCGTTGAAAGGATGGCGCTTGGTCATTGCAGGTGGACTTTTGCCCGATGACAAGGAGTATTATTCTCAATTGACTCGTATGATAGAAATAGATTCCATTATTCTGTTGCCCAATCAACCGTTTTCATCTCTCAAAAAACTTTATGCAAAAGCAAAAATATACTGGCATGCGGCAGGATTTGGAGAAGATGAAAAAACCCACCCGGAGAACTTTGAGCATTTCGGAATTACCCCTGTTGAGGCAATGACCGCGGACTGTATTCCGGTCGTATTTAATGGTGGAGGATTACCGGAAATTATTACACACGAAACAAACGGATTTCTCTGGAATACCGTTGATGAGTTAATTTTGTATACTCGAAAGATTGTACGAAATAACGAACTGAAAAAGAACATTATTGCTACGAATAAACTGCAAATACAACAATTTAGCCAAACTCATTTTTGTGACGAGATAAATAAATTAGTGCTGTCATTGCGAGGAGTGTAACGACGAAGCAATCTATTTCTTGGATGGGATTGCTTCTCCAACATATAAAAAGCTATTATGAAAAAAGAACTGTTATATCCATTCATATTGATTTTAATCATTCTTATTTTCTTCTGGCAATTTATATTGAAAGGATTGTTGCCGATCCCGAGCGATACGATTGTTGGCCTCTATCATCCGTATCGTGATTATTATGCTACTGAATATCCAAATGGCATTCCTTACCGAAATTTTCTTATCACCGATCCGGTTCGACAGCAGTATCCGTGGCGCTTTATTGCCATTGATCAAATGAAACAGGGGCAGTGGCCATCATGGAATCCCTATTCATTTTCCGGAACACCGCTTGCCGCCAATCTTCAGTCGGCACCCTTCTATCCATTAAATGTTCTTTTCTTTATGTTTCCCTTTCACATTTCCTGGACATTACTGATTATGTTACAACCCTTGTTAGCGGGACTCTTTCTCTATTTGTATTTACGGGAGATGAAACTATCAAATTATGCGGCACTTTTCGGGAGTATCGTATTTGCGTTTTCTGGTTTTAGCATAGCGTGGCTTGAGTGGAATACTCTTGGTCATGTTGGACTATGGTTGCCTCTTATTCTGTTATCTATTGAAAAGATTGTTAGGGTAATTAGGGGATTTAGGGTTAAAAACACAAAACAAATATATCTATGGTCCGGAATACTGACGTTTTCACTCATTAGTTCGTTTTTTGGTGGACATTTACAAACATTTTTTTATGTGTTACTTACCAGTTTAGCCTATGGGACCGTGCGAATAATACATGAAGTAAATGTAATACAAACAAAGGTAAGAAAAGCGGCAGTTTTTCTTGCGAGTTCAGCAATTCTTGCAGGGATTGTTACCTCTGTTCAGTGGGTGCCGATGGTTGAATTTATATCCAAATCAACGCGCTTAGCGGATCAATCAGATTGGCTCAGCGAAGGATGGTTTATACCGTTTCAACATCTGATCCAATTTATCGTGCCCGACTTTTTCGGAAATCCGGCGACACTCAATTATTGGGGAACGTGGAATTATGGAGAGATGGTCGGGTACATTGGTATTATTCCACTGCTATTTTCTCTCATAGCTCTTATGTGGCGCAGAGATAAAAAGACTCTTTTCTTTACTATATTGTTAATTATTTCGTTACTATTCGCAACTGATAATTTTGTTGCAAGAATTCCCTATCAATTACAAATCCCCCTTCTCTCTACGAGTCAACCGACGCGATTATTATTTCTTGTCGACTTTTCAATTGCCGTTCTGGCGGCCTTAGGATTTGATCTCTTTCTCAGAAAAAAAGTTTCTATTAAAAAATTATTGGTGACTGTAGGAGTAATAGGAGGGATAGGGGTACTGTTGTGGGTATATGTATTGTTGGGATCGGGCGAAAATCTATTAGTTGCAAAAAGAAATCTGATATTACCAAGTGGGTTGTTCTTGATGGGGGTGTTGGGGAGTTTGGGGTATTTAGGAAAAAATCAACTTCTGAAGCATGCTGCACTGTTTGGCCTGATAGTTTTTACCGTAATTGATCTTCTCCGATTTGGGTGGAAGTTTACGCCATTTACTCCACGGGAATATTTATTTCCACAAACTTCAACTATTCAGTTTATTACTTCACAGCCCGGAAAATTTCGAATAATGGCTACAGACAATAAAATTCTGCCGCCCAATTTCTCAAGTATGTATGGCATAGAGTCAGTAAGTGGATATGACCCATTATACTCGCGCGATTATGCAGAATTAGCATCGGCTTGGTCCCGAAATACTCCAAATAATGAAGTTATTGATTTTAATCGTATCATTACGCCGGACAATTATGAAAGCAAAATTGCAGATGTGCTCAACGTTCAGTATGTATTGAGCTTATCAGAAATCGATTCAGAAAAACTACATCTCGTTTTTGAAGAAGGACAGACAAAAGTATATGAAAATACAGAAGTACTTCCCCGTGTTTATTTAGTTGAATCAGTGCAGACTGTTAAAAATGTAGAAGATATGCTGGATAAACTATTTGACGAGTCAATCGATTTACAGAAAACTGCCCTTGTTGAGTCAAACACTATTCCCATTGATAATCGTCCCCTTTCTGAATTGGAGCATGTAGATATTACAGACTATTTACCATCCCGAGTGACATTGCAGTCGAAAACAGAAGCTTCCCGCATGATAGTTTTATCAGATGTCTATGATGAAAATTGGAGAGTCTTCATCGATGGAACAGAAAGTACATCGTATCGAGTAAACTATATACTGCGGGGTGTTATTGTTCCTGAAGGTTCTCATACGGTTGAATTTAGCTATTCAGTATTTAACTAAAGTTATGACGGTATCTATTGTTATTCCCAATTATAACGGTGAGAAATTAATTAACAAGAATTTAGCGAACGTAATTCAAGTGATCAAAGGACCTGCCCGCATTGCTCTTGCCCGAAACGCTTCGCGTAACGATGCGAGCGGGACGCAAAGCGTCGCAGGCGGGTCAAGTGATCAAAGGATCAAAGAAATCATTATTGTCGACGACGCATCGAAAGATGGATCAATTGAAACAATTAGCAAACAGCAAACAGCAAACAGAAATTTAACAATTATATTACTGCAGAATAAAAAGAATCTTGGATTTTCGTCGACGGTAAATCGTGGAATAGAAACTGCGACGGGTGATGTTGTCGTTTTATTAAACACGGATGTAGTTCCTGAAGAAAATTTCTTAAAAGCGGCGCTGCCACATTTTAATGATCCATTGGTATTTGCCGTCGGGTTTCTTGATAAAAGTATTGAGGGGAACAAAACAATTAAGCGGGGTAGAGGAATAGGATATTGGAACCGCGGATTTGTTCTCCATAAACGAGGAGAGGTTGACCAAACAGATACATTTTGGGTATCTTGCGGTTCAGGGGCATTCAGACGAGATATTTGGAACAAATTAAACGGACTCGATGAATTGTACAATCCATTTTATTGGGAAGACATTGATCTATCATATAGAGCGCAGAAATCGGGGTATAGAATTATTTTCGAACCAAAAAGCATTGTTATTCATGAGCATGGAATGGGTTCCATAAAATCGCACTATTCTGATAAACAAGTTACAACGATTGCTTACCGAAACCAATTTTATTTTGTGTGGAAAAATATCACTGATGGTAACTTATTATTATCACATTTCTTCTGGCTTCCCAACCATATATTCCATGCCTTACTCGTAAACGATACTGTCTTTTTTTCCGCACTGTTTCAGGCAATTTTACATCTGCCAACCGTTATTTTACACCGCAGGAGACAGAAGAAGTTATATAAAAGATCAGATATAGAATTGCTTACTTCTCCATCTGAACAAGATTAAATCCCAGCGCTTCAACAGATTTCCACTGTTCGTCTGATATTTCAGATATTTTATTAATATGAACAAATATACAGGAAGGCTCATTGTTTTCTAATAATTCTTGATAATCATTTGTATATTTCTCCGGAATCAGTTGATCAGATTTGTATATATATCCATCAGAACAGTAATAAAAATCAGGGGGATCGTGTGCAAACATTTCATCCCGCGCCGTCGTATATCGTGGAAAGGATTCCATTAAGGGTGTATAGAGTCCGTACTGATAAGCAGAATCCAGTCCTGTCTGCCAATAAATAATATCATCCCACAGTTCTACGAACACGGTATCATCGGGATGAGATAGTTTTTTGATAACATCACCATTTCGTTGATAATGTGCATAACCATCGCTAAATTCCTCGAGCGTACTAATATCTTCATATATAAATGATTTTGGATAACCTATGCTGAAAAGCCAAATACATAGCAATATGATCGGAGCAATATATCTTTTTCTACCTTGATAACTATTGACTGTGTTATATGTCAGAATTGATACGGTCATTATGAATAACCCTAACCAGGGAAGCATATGAAATGCCTCGTAAAACATAGCTTCAGATGGTACATAACGAATAGCTGCAAGAGCCAGTGCTAAAAATGTGATGACGATAAATACACGATTTTGTTTCTTAACCACATTCCAGAAAAACAAAAAGATATATACACTTGATAAACCGAATAACAGTTTTCCGTTAATAGTAGTTGGTGATTGAAATAATGCGGTAAACGGGTAAAACAATATGCTAATAATTCCCGAGCCCCACAAATCAGTTGACTCTGTTTCATGAGCAAGAACCGTTTGTTGATTGACTGTGCCGACCGTAAAAACATAATCAGAAACTGGTATCATCAACAATGTTAAGATTGAAAGAATTGCAAATATAAATACTGATAATCGCGATGTTATTGATGTAATGTTTTTTATGACTAGAAATCCAAATAATAGCAGTGCGACTGGTACATAAGGTTCCCTCAGAAAAACTATTAACCATGTTATAAATCCTGCTACGACCGCATCACTTCTGGTCAATTTTTTACGTTCGAGAGATTCCCATACAATTCCGACAAGATATGCGATGAAATAAGGAATGAATGCTTCTGGCAGAAACCGATCACCCAGAAAGTAGAACTTTATTGGTTCATAGAGCAAACTAAATATAATGCCGCGCCATTTAAATCTCAAAATAAGACCCAGAGTTGCAATAAATGAAAAACCAGTTACAAAGATACGATGATATTGCACGAGTGAGTAAAGTGAGTCAGGAGAAGTTATTAGTTGAATAAGGTAACTTATAAACGGCATGATCATCTGATGGTTGTAGAAGATTTCACTGTAAATCTGTCTCCCTTTCAGCATAAAATAACCGGTTGCGAAGTTATGGCAATCATCAAAACAACCGAATGCGCCGATTCTTTTCATCAAAATAAATGAAATAAAAGCGAATTGGAGAAGTGCAATAGATACAGATAGGATGAATAAAATGTTTTTATTAATTTTCATAAATCACTTTTAGGGTCTAATTCCCCGGCGCTTGTGGTGAAATACCATTGTCATCCCCGTGAAAACGGGGATCTATAAAAAATAGAAATAATCTGTATAGATTCCCGATCAAGTCGGGAATGACATAAGATACCCGCTTGCCGCGGGGAGTGTCATTTTCTTTTCAAAACATATAATGTTGCCCATTCATGTTTTATTTCCGACTCAAATTGCCACTCTTTTAGATTAACTTTCGGATACTCGCGATTGCACAACGGGTCAAAACACATGACTTGAATTTCGGTTCTTGAAACAATTTCATCTTGTGTCGGACATGGTTCTTTTTCACAGACTAAATACAACGTATCAAATTCTTCTGATTCAATAGAAACCGGTTGAACCCTCTTCTTTAAAAAGAAGAAACGATAATGGAGATCTGAAAATGAGCGTGAATTGATGAGGGTAAATGAAAACGGATCTTGTTCGGCAGATTGAATCATGGTTTCGGCCATATCTTCTGTTCGAGACAGATCGTGTTTTCCTTCGGAGAGTATATCACTTTTTGGCAGATAAATCAGAGTAATTACGATCACTGCGATAATTGCTGACAAGTAGCTTTTTTTGACAAAAATATGCATATGCCTCATTTTGTCAAGACTAATATGATTTAAAGTTTCAAGTGAAGAGGCTGTCAGAATAAACAAAAATGGTATGAGAAATCGTGTGTAATGCTCGGGCGGGCTATAAACCGTTCTAGATATAAACGCAATGCTCACGAGTATCACAAATAGTGCTAGAATCGACCATTTGTTTTTTTGAATCAGAGAAACAATTGCGAGCATTGACAGGATTATTAATGCTATCAAGGGTGGTACTGCAGGAACAAGAAAATTAACCAAGTGTTGTATGACGTATAAACTATCAGTTACGTCTGTTTTCAGTGGCGTATCACTTTGTGATGATGCAAATGATAAAAGAGAACGAACATCGGTCCATTCATTCTGCGATTGGTATCCTAAAAAAGGAGTGAGAAGTACGACGAAAATTAATAATCCAAATATGCTATGCTTGATTAAATCTGAGCGATTTTTCCGGGATTTTGCATAGGTATATGCCAAAGAAATTCCAGTGAATGACAAGAGAATAATGGTTGAATAATGAAGCTGTACGAGTACTCCCAGTGACGCAAACGAAATAGAGAGCCACACGAACTTTTTATTAATAATTGATTTATACAAACTGATCAGTAATACCGTTGTGAAAAAAGGAATGGGAGTAGGATTCCATATTGTTCTGCTTGCTTGCATAATGAGGGGAGAAACTGTATAGAGAGCTGAAATAGCTGTTGCAACGTTCTTGTTAAATAAGCGAGATATTAATTGATACAGCAACATAATCGTTGCCACATCGAGCAAGACCATAAAAACAATCGGACCCAGGGGATTGAATCCTGCCAGAACAAAAGAAGGAGCAATTAAGTAGTAGTAAATTGGTCCGAGGTGCTGTCCGGTGCTGACGGGAGGCCCAACAAGGGGAATTGTTTTGGTATGCCATGCGTTATAGAGCACCATACTTTCCCGTCCCTGATCTCCCAAAAATTCAGTCAGTTCATCCACTCTATATATTCGCAAGAAAAAGGCGATAATCAAAATTCCAAACAGTATGGTTGCAGGGCGGTCAAATTTCATATTTCTTCGCCACATTGATTATAATCTCATAATTACGTTATACTGCACAGTATGGCACGGATAAGCAAACTCAGTATTATTGTTCCCGTTTTTAATGAAGAAAAAACTATACAAGATATTCTGAAACATTTGTTGGAACTTTCTCTTCCTGACAATATACCATTTGAAATTATAGTAGTAAATGATGGATCTACCGATGGCACCTATGAACTGATTTCTCAAATCTCAAAAAAAAATAAAAAGATTAGTCTACTCAATCATGAGCAAAATGAAGGAAAAGGAGCCGCAGTCCGGACCGGAATAAAAAAGGCAGCCGGTGACTATATTATCATTCAAGATGCAGATCTCGAATATGACCCCCAGTATATTTCAACATTACTGTTAGAGCTTAAAAAGAATGCGATTGATGTGGTATATGGAACTCGTCTTCACCGGCTTCCTCATTTAGATAAGGAAGAAAGTCGTGCGCGATTTCTTATACATTATTTCGGTAATCGATTTTTAAGTCTTATAACCAGCCTGTTGTATGGGCAATGGATTACGGACATGGAGACATGCTACAAACTATTTCCACGATCTGCCGTTGCCAACATGAAACTAGAATCACGAGGTTTTGAGTTTGAACCGGAAATTACTGCTAAACTTATGAAACAAAGACATCGTATTCATGAAGTACCTATTACCACGGTTCCGCGTGGTTATGAAGAAGGGAAAAAACTCAACACCGTACGCGATGGCATTCGAGCATTTCTTACCTTAATTAAATATCGATTTACATAGAGTCATTGCGAGCGAATATAATAAGCGAAGCAATCCCTTTCTTGAATACTAGATTGCCACGTTGCTATACTCCTCGCAATGACGATAATAAAAATATGAAACAGATGAGAATCAACCGTTCAATAAAACTCGACAGCATCCTCCTTCTTGCGCTAGCCGTTCCGTTTATTATGACGTACCCGTTACGTGTTGAAGGGACGTCGTATGTTTTATTCACCTCAATATTTATTACCTTACTTCTCTATATTGTTTGTGATCTGTTCGCTCTCTCAAAAAAAACATACGCCATTGTTAAAATAGGATTACTGTCACTCGCGATATTTCTCATTCTTGGTAGCTCATTTCGTGCCGCCATTATACGGCGGCATCAAATATCACCCGTATTTGAGGTGCATGACATGCCAATTCAGATTGAATTAGGCCTCCAGTATTTGTTACGTGGAAAAAATCCTTACTCAGAGGATTATGTCGGCACGCCTCTTGAAGAATGGCATTTTGATGATACTGCCACGAATCCGGCCATTTACCATTTTGTGATGGGCCCCTTTTATCTTCTGATGTCTATACCGGTGTATCTGGTAAGCAATCGGTTGTTTGGATACTTTGATGCACGATTACCTCTGTACCTTCTCTATGGAGCACTTATGCTTATGGCTGGATTATTGGTTAAAGATATACACAAAAAACTAGTATTTATTATCTTGCTGGCCTTTAGTCCTGCTATTTTAAATTATGTTCTCGAAGGAAGAACTGATGTTGCCGTGCATGCATTTTTGTTTCTCGGGTGGTTTCTGTTATACAAAAATAAATTTATAGCAGGTGGTATTTCTCTTGCCATTGCGTTTACGATAAAACAGTCAGCATGGCCGCTTTTCCCCTTATACGCAGTATGGTTATTTTCTCAAACACCATCAAAGCAGAGGATCCTGTCTCGAATCGGACAAACCATTGTGCAACTGATCCCGTTTACGGTAACATTTACCGCTATAATGCTCCCGTTTTACTTGTGGGATCCCAATAGTTTTATGGAAGACACAATTTCCTATTTATCAGGAACCATTCCGACAAGTTATCCCATATCCGGATATGGACTGGGAATGCTCCTTTCCGAATTAGGTTTTATTACTAACCGGATAGCATACTACCCGTTCATTATTTGGCAAATACTAATCGTTCTGCCCGTACTATTTTTTCTTACCCGCTATCTTATCAAACAACCGACGGTTAAACGGATGATAGTTTCTTACGGTATTCTCCTCTTTGTCTATTGGTATTTGTCCCGTTATTTCAATAATAGTCATCTTGGATATATTTCATTGGTTTTTATAACGGCATACTTTTGGCCCGAACATGAAAAAACCGACTAGTCGAAAATACGAAATAGGATTATCATTTTTTGAAGGAGTAGGTCCTATTCGATATCGATCACTTATCAACTATTTTGGTTCTGCTTCAGCGGTGTTTAAAGCATCGGACACCGATTTAATAAAATCAGGATTCGGAGACAATTTTATTGAAAAGTTCACCTCATTTCGTCAAAAAACAAATCTCAATGCTCTTTCATATGATATTCAAAAAAAGAATATTCAGGTACTTACTCAAGAAGATGATGAATATCCCGATTTATTAAAAGAAATTCCCAGCGCTCCTTTTATATTATACGCATTAGGGGATATGTCTTTTTTACATGATGAATTGCCGATTGGAATTGTTGGCACGCGCCAGCCGACACGTTATGGTATTGAAGTTACCCGGATATTTACTGAAAAATTAGTTCATGCGGGATGTACGATTATTTCAGGTATGGCGATGGGAATAGACGCAATTGCACATAAGACAGCAATGAATGAGAAAGGAAGAACCGTAGCTGTCTTGGGATGTGGTGTTGATATTTGTTATCCGGCAGTAAATCGAGCCATTTACGACCGGCTCAAGACAGACGGGCTTATTATTTCCGAATTTCCACCTGGTATGAGGACCTCAATAGGAGTTTTTCCTTCACGCAATCGAATTATTGCGGGATTGTCGCGCGGAGTTTTAGTAACCGAAGGCACCGACAAATCGGGATCATTGATCACTGCGAAAAACGCGGCGGAGTTTGGCCGCGATGTATTTGCTATTCCCAGTCCCATCACTTCTCAGATGGGTAAAGCAAGTCTCATTCTTATCCAAAACGGTGCTCAAGCAGTAGGAGATGCCAATGATATATTGCAGGAATATTCTGAAGTGTCGAAGCGTATAGCTCAAGAAACAAAGGCGGCTTCTCTTATATCGTTATCATTCGATGAAAAGCGTATTGTCGGGCTGATTACTCAGGAAGGGTCAGTGCACGTGGATTCATTGGTGCGAACGATATCAATGTCATCAGCCGAAGTGTTGGCTATTGTTTCACGATTGGAAATGTCCGGAGTTGTATCAGAAATAGAAGAGGGCGTCTATACGATTCGAATTTAATATGAAACCCACATACTTTCTCATTATTGTTATTCTACTTTCCGCCCTGCTCCGTTTTATCAATCTATCCACCATGCCGCCGAGTCTTTCGTGGGATGAAGTTTCATTCGGATACAACGCATGGTCGATTCTCAAAACAGGAAAGGATGAATATGGAACGCCTTACCCTTTTTTGTTCCGGGCATTTGATGAATATAAACAGCCGGGTCTTGTATATCTTACTGTAGTATCAGAAGCCATATTTGGACTTAATGAGTTTGCCGTCCGGTTTCCCGTTGCCATCTCAGGAGTTGGCATTGTGATCTATTTGTATTTGATAGGTAAGAAATTGGTACATGAGAAATTCGGCATCTTGTTTGCATTCTTAGGTGCTATCAATCCGTGGCTTATTAATTTTTCACGGCAGGGGTTTGAAAGTACGGTCAGCCTTTTTTTTGTTACGGTAGGAATATATTATTTGCTCAACTTTAAGCAACGAGGTCGCAATTTTCTCATCAGTGCATCGCTAATTGCAATTTCCACCTATTTTTATCATGCGACCCGCATCATAACGCCGATTATTCTAGCTGCATTTGCGTTTGCGTACAGAAAAGAATTGCTGAAACAAAAAAAAGAAGTATTTCAGGGATTTATCATTGGCTTGATCGTTCTTATTCCCTTGTTCATTTTCGCTTTTTCAAACCAAGGATTATCCCGTCTTAATCAAGTTTTGTTAACGGACGATGTTGTCTATATTCAAAAACAAGAACGCTATGCCCAGAAAATTCTCGAGAATAACAATGCGTGGTGGGCGCGCATCGTATATAACCGTAGACGTGCATTTGCTGAAACGGCTACTATTAATTATTTCAGGAATATTCATCCCGTACACGTATTTCAATCGGGGACCATATCAGCAGGTCTTCTGTATCAGTGGGAATTGCCATTCTTTTTGTTCGGTTTATATTATTTGATCAAAGAAAAAAAGAAGTGGAAGTGGATTGTGTTAACGTGGCTTATTATTCATCCTCTCGCTGGCGCATTTACCAAAGACCAGCCGAATGTACTCAGGACTCTTATTGGTGCTCCGCCGATGATTATGACGAGTGCCTTAGGAGTCTGGTGGATTTACCACGTCTTAACAAATTATCGATTAAAACTTGTTTTTGCCGGAGTACTTGCTTTAGTCATCGTATATTTTTCATATCAGTTTCTCTACAACTATTTTGTGACTGCTCCTGAAACGAGAGCTGTTGATTTTGGAGACGGACACAAACAACTCGCCGCATATCTTCAGTCCGAACAGGAAAATTATGATATGATATGGGTAACGGGTGATTACTGGCGTCCGTATATCCATTTGCTATTTCATTTATCAGTTGATCCCGAATTCTATCAACAGTCAGGAACACGCGACGGATTTGGTAAATTCAGGTTTGGGAATGCAGATTGGGACACAGAAGGAATTGATTTGCAAAAAGTCTCCTTGGACGAACTGATCAAACCTGATTCAAAAACGCTTTTTGTATTGTCGCCGAAGGAATATCAACATCATGTGAGTACGGGTCAGACATTTACAACCACTACTACTATTAATGGACTATACGCACGGTATGTTTTTTATGCAGTGACGTTATAAAATATGACAGCTCGAACATCATTATTTGTTCGCTTTCTTAAAACACTCCCTTGGAAACAGATTCTTCTTTTTACCTTTCTTTTCAGTATATTTCTTCTCAATGCATTTCACGAAGAATATCCTGACGAATATGACAATATCGTCGGCGGGAAATATATTTTAGAAGGAAGATTGCCCTATCGTGATTGGTTTTCCCACCATCAACCGCTACCGTACTTTTTATCGTCTGGCATACTCGCAGTGACCGGAATATCATTTGTACGTTTTCGAATAGGACTCGCTATTGTCTATTTTCTGATCACTGCTGGATCGTACCTTCTTTTAAAGAAACGAATACAACAATCAAGCCTTTCATTCTATTTATATTTTTTGTTCACCATTGCTTTCGGCGCGACGTATTATTGGGGAAATATGCTCCTTGCGGATACGCTTTCCGCCTATTTTCTCGCTCCTGCCATAATTCTTGTATTGGTAAAAGGATATACCCATGAGCCCTTTACCTTGCGTGATCTAATTCTCTATATACTCTATACCTTTCTTGCATGGCTTTCATCGATGACGATTACCTATTTGATCGCCGGATTGCATGTGTACGCCGTATATTTATTTATTCGAAACGGAAAAGTTCTATCGAAAAAGTTACTTCTAAAAAAAGTTGTGCAGATTGCGATGGTATTTGCTATACCCTATATTGTATGGATGCTCTATTTTCTGGTAACAGGCAGTATGAGATCATATTATTTTGATACTATTACGTTCAACCAGCAGTATTATATTTATAACTATCCGCTTGAGCCCGGGGGATCGATAAATCCCATTCGGTATGCGCTTATTATTGCCCACGACTTTATTAATAATTTTTTTCCGGTTATCGGATCAGTCAAAAATTTGGCGTTTGATTTTCCCTTAGTTAACACATTTGCTATGTCACATATAGCCTTTATGGTAATTCTGCTCATAACAAGACGATACGTTCTGATATATCCTTATTTGGTATTGTTAGTGTACTCAAATACGCGTAGTAATCCTGCATCAATAGCAGAAACTGATTATCAAGTTAACGTATATATTTTCTTATCCATGATTGTGGGTCTCTATTCATTCCAAATTCTAAAACAGCTTCTTGATACTCAAACACTAACCAAATCTTTTCGGATCCTCGCGGGAAGCGTTTTTGTTTTGCTCAGCGCCTATTGGTTTTTCACGAGTATATTTTTACCACTTAAGTTTTTTCAAAAATTTATGGCAAAGTACAGCGGACAGTCTCCCCTTATTTATGATCATCCGGAAGTTGCACCGATCGTCAATCAAATCGCAGGAAGTGATGAGTATGCATGGATAGGTCCTCTTGCGTTTAAAGAATTGCTCTATCTTGATGCCCGACAGCCTTCAAAATATCACTGGTTTTTAAATCACTCGGCGAAATCAGAAAAGATACGATCTGAAATTGTTTCGGACCTCACGCAGAATCGGCCGAAAGTTATTGTCTTTAATCGTGACTACACGCCCTGGGGAGGAGATGCGGCAAGTTACAATTCGTTTTTTACCGATTTTGTGGATGATCATTATTTTAGAATATTTACCCTCAACGAAGAGTTAGATGGCTACGCATATAAATGGAAAATCTCCAGAACACAAAATTTTGACATCGACGGTTATTTTTATTTTGATCGAAATAGACAAGACGAGATTATACAAGAACTTCTTGATAAGGGATTAATTGAGCAGGTGGATGTTTCTTAAGGTATGACCAGTTTTTTTTCGCGTCACTGCGTTTCTCTTCTGCTGATTTTTGTATTCAGTATCGTTTCAACTTATAAATTATTTTCACCCCAATTTTATACTTCACACGATGGTGAAGGACATGTTATTCGTATGGAAGAATTTCATGAATCCTTTATGGACGGGCAATTCCCGGTACGTATTGCGAAACGTATTAACTACGGTCTCGGATATCCCTTTTTTACGTTTAACTATCCCCTGGTTTACTACACGGCTGAAGTTTTTCATCTGTCAGGATTGTCATTTGTTGATAGCTTTAAAGCATTGATGATTCTTTCCATTATTGTTTCAGCAACCGGAATGTATCTATTCGTATCGTTATTTTTTAACAAAACAGCAAGTTTATTTTCCTCGTTACTTTATATCATTGCACCATACCGATTCCTCAATATGTACGTTCGGGGAAACGTTGCTGAGCAATGGGGTCTTGCACTGTTACCGTTTGCATTCTTTTTCGCTGAATATTCAATACGAAAGAAAAAGTTTTCGATTATTCCTCTGAGTCTCATATTATCTCTCCTCATATTGAGTCATAATATTACCTCCTTGATTGGTATATCGCTCGTTACGTTATATGCAATTTGGCGTAAATATTCTTCGAACGAAGTGAGAAGTTTAATTCGAGTTAATCGAGAAGTTCGCTCCCGCATACTGCGGGATCGAACAATAATAAATTATGTAGGTTCTATAGTTGTTGCCTTGTTACTCACCTCTTTTTTCTGGTTGCCCGTCGTTATTGAAGCACCACAAACAAAGTTGTCAGAACTTTCATATGATTACCGAGATTTTTTCCCAACAGTTCAAGAAATTGTTTATTCCCCGTGGGGATTTGGTCCCTGGAAACCAGGTTCCATTCCCGGAAAAATGTCACCTCAGATTGGCGTCGTTCACTTATTAATGGGATTATGTGCGGCTGGTATCATAGCGGTTAAGATCGTTTTCAAAAAGAAAATACAGCTCAGCGATCAGATGACTATTGTTTTTTTACTGATTGCAATCGCGTCTGCATTTTTAGCACTTCCGTATTCTCGATTTTTTTGGGATCATATGCCTCTACTCTCATCGGTACAGATCCCGTGGCGATTTGTTGGATATATTGTATTGGGATTATCGTTATGCGGCGGGTATATTATTAATTCTATAAATAGAAACACGTTGAAATATGGATTATTTACATTCCTTATTGCCTTGTTGGTCTACGCAAATAGAAATCACCTGCGTGTTAACCAATACGTAGACTATCAGAGTCCCTTTTCTGAGAATAAAGTAATAGCCATGAGTACCACGTCCAAAGATGAACATATGCCAAAGAAGGCTCCCCGAATATTTGAAGTGCCCGACCAGGACGGCGATATTTTTCCTGAATTGGCTGGAACCAGTACGCGGATTATCTGGCAATCAAATTATCATATGTTCAACTTGGATCTAGAAAGTAGCGCGGAATTTAGGGATAATACTTCTTACTACCCGGGATGGATAGCAAAGATAGACGGGAAAGATACGGCGATTCAGTACGAAGAAGATAAATTCTATCGGCTGCGCGTGTCAGTCCCGGATGGGATGCATACAGTAGAATTTTTTCTGACCGAACCGTGGTATCGGAAATTAGCAAATATCACCAGTGTTTTTACAATAATTGGTTTAGTTAGTATTTCAGTATGGGAAAGAAAAAAATATTCCTTTTCGTAATTTTTGTAGTTGCTGTTGTGCTGCGTTTTTATAGAATCGATTCAATTCCTCCTTCTCTGACGTGGGACGAAGCTGCTTGGGGATACAATGCCTATTCACTTGGGATGGACGGAAGGGATGAATTCGGACGATTTCTGCCGATTGATTACCTTGAATCATTTGGTGATTATAAACCTCCGTTATACGCATATCTTACTGTTCTGCCGGTAAAACTGTTTGGGCTAAACGAGTTTGCCGTCAGATTTCCGTCTGCGTTGTTTGGATCGTTGACCGTATTAGTGACGTATTTTCTGGTGAAGGAGATATTTTTTAGACAAAAGGAGGACAAGAAGGAAAAGATGGACAAGAAAACAGATACAATTTTAAACTACACCCCACTTGTTACTACTGGATTACTTGCCATTTCTCCGTGGCATATTAATTTATCCCGGGCGGCTTTTGAAGCAAATATCGCCAGTCTTTTTATTATTACCGGAATATGGTTATTTTTATATTCTCTTCGTACAAAATCCTGGTTATTGGTTGTTTCCAGTATCTCATTCGTTCTCTCTCTCTATACTTTTAACACGGCGCGTATCGTTGTTCCTCTCTTGGGCACGATACTGATGGCCGCATTTTTCAAAAAACTCTGGAATATGAAACAAATTGTGGTGACGGCCGGAATTGTTGTCGTAATAATGAGCATTCCTGTTGTTCGTTTTATGCTTACTCCCCAGGCACAATTGCGGTACCAAGAAGTTAATATTTTTTCAGATCTTTCTATTGTTAAAGATGCGAATACTTCTATGCAGACTGATTACAATATTCTTCACGATAAAGGTTACTGTCCTGAATGTGATCCCGTGTCTCAAAAAGAAATTCCATTTTGGTCACGAATCATTCATAATCGACGGTATCGATACGCAATCGAATTTATCCGACATTATGTGCACCATTTCCGTCCAAGCTTTTTATTTATTCAAGGAGACGGCAATCCCAAATTTTCTACGCAGGATGTTGGTCAGTTCTATCTCTGGAGTGCACCGTTTTTGATACTCGGACTACTTTATTTAATTCGTGAAAAAAGAGGATTCTGGTGGTTTGTTCCTTTATGGTTACTGATTGGTATTATTCCCGCTGCAACGGCTCGCGAAACACCCCATGCATTACGAATTGAAACAACACTTCCCACGTGGCAAATACTTACTGCATACGGCGTATTAACGGCTTTGTTATTTATAAAACAGCATATACGGAGCGCTTTTTTGAAAAAATCAGCATATAGCATTCTTACTCTCGTTCTCGCACTGAATGTTTTATATTACCTCCACGGATATTATGTATTTTATCCCAAAGAATACTCAGAGCATTGGCAATATGGATACAAAGAAGCTATAACGTATGCACAGTCAGAATATGAAAACTATGATGCGATTGTTGTTACTACTGAATTGGGGAGACCATATATTTATGCGTTATTTTATACCCGGTTTAGCCCAATTAAGTTTCGATCTACCGCTCAAATTGAGCGCGAAGTGTATGGATTTGTGCACGTTAATCAGTTCGATAAGTTTTATTTTACCAATGATACGCATACGACGGCGCGAAAGTTTAAACATCCGCTCGTTATTGATGTACCCAATAATGTTCCTGACAAAGTGCCCGTTATCAAAACATTTAATTTGTTAAGCGGTGAACCGGCACTCGTTTCCTACACCTATACATTATTATGAAAAAACAAACGTTTCTTTTTCTGATCATTATCATTGTTGCCGCTCTACTGAGATTTTGGCAATTGGGAAAGGTTCCTGTATCTCTTAATTGGGATGAAGTAGCACTTGGTTACAATGCCTACTCGGTTATGCAAACCGGAAAAGATGAATTTGGACAGTCATTTCCGATTCTCCTTCGCTCATACGATGATTATAAGCCGGCCTTCTATATGTATTTAATTATGCCGCTTATTTCGCTGTTTGGATTGTCTGAAGTGGCAGTTCGTTTACCTTCAGCAATGGCGGGAGTTGTGGGAGTTGTTCTGACATACTTTCTCACAAAAGAGTTAATGAAGGACCAGAGGGAAAGGAAGGACAAGAAAAAAATTACGAATTATCTCCCACTACTCACTTCATTTCTTCTTGCTATTTCTCCCTGGCACATCCAGTTCTCGCGGGCGGCTTTTGAAGCGAATGTTTCGCTCATGTTTACCCTAGCCGGAATTTTATTATTATTAAAATCGATAAGGAATTCTTTCTATCTCATTCCAGCCGCCATTCTATTTTCTCTGACGTATTACACCTATCAGAGTGCTAAAGTATTTACCACGCTGTTGGTTGGGTTACTCATTGTGTTGTATTGGAAAGACAGAATCAAAATTGATCGTATTCGCATAGTCTCTGGACTTCTATTTATTTTACTAAGTGTTCCCTTTTTCTGGGTGACACTGACTAATCCCGATGCGCTTCTACGAGCTAAAGGAGTAAGTGTATTTACTGAAGAAAATCCACGGTATGCCAAAAGTATTGTTCGCATTGCTGAGTCATATGAACAGAAAGACGTTTTCGGCATAGTATTAAATAATAGACGCATTGTTCACGGAATTAATGTGGTAAATGGTTATCTTTCCCATTTCAATCCCGAATGGCTGTTTTTGCCAGGGACACAGTATCGATTTCAGGCGCCGGGTACCGGATTGCTGTACTTATTTGAGATGCCTTTTATGTTGGTTGGCATATATTCGTTTGTATTTGGACCATTCTCTCGAAAGACGAAATTATTGGTATTCGGCATTATTGCACTTACTCCAATTGCAGCCTCTATCACGCGAGATGTCCCTCATCCGATTCGGGTACTAACATTTTTACCCATGTTTCAATTATTAACGGCACTTGGGCTTATTACGATCATTCTCTGGCTTGGGAAAAGACATATGATTTTCCGATGGGGAGGATATATGATTATTGTACTGTTAGCTTTCTTAAACGTTGCGCAATACCTCGATAACTATTTTATCCAATATAATAGGATTGGATCTACCGTATGGCAATATGGGTATAAAGAAGCTACGGCAAAAGTCAAAGAATTAGAAAATAAGTACGATAAAATCGTATTTTCAAATATTGAACCACTTGAACAATCATATATGTTTTATCTTTTCTACTCACAATATGATCCTAAAACGTACTTAGAACAAGGAGGAACGGTATCCGGTGGATTTGCCGAGCCGCATGCATTTGGAAAGTATGAATTCAGACCTATTACCCCTGAAGATAACAAACAAAATATATTACTTATTGGAAGACCCGCAGATATTCCTGAAACTGCCCGCCAAATAAATATTATTGAATATCTTGAAGGAACACCGGCCATCGTTATTGCTGATGGAAATTCGTAACATGCGTCACGCTTTCTTGTTCATTATTGTTGTATTAGCATTATTTCTCCGCCTGTGGCAATTGGATAGCGTTCCACCAGCACCGTCACTCGATGAAGTTTCCATTGGGTGGAATGCCTATTCTATTATGAAAACGGGATCTGATGAGTACGGCACGCCATTCCCATTGCTCCTGCGCGCGTACGATGATTGGAGACCCATTCTCTATGTCTATTTAGTTATGCCGTTTGTTTGGTTATTTGGGTTGACTGCTGTTTCTGTACGGCTGCCTTCCGTGATATTGAGTGTCCTGTCAGTAGTAGCAACGTATTTTCTCGTCAAGGAGTTGTTGAGGGATAAGATGGACAAGAAGGAAAAGGTGGACAGAAAAGAAATTACGAATTACATCGCACTGCTTGCTGCTGGATTTGTAGCTATTTCTCCGTGGCACATCTATATTTCCCGTCTTGGCCATGAAGTAAATGCAGGTACAGCATTTCTGATATTCGCACTCCTATTCTTTTTCAGGAAATCATATATTTTAGCATCATTATTTTTTTCTTTGTCATTTATGAGTTATCAATCAGAAAAAATTATCGTTCCACTCGTTGTCATTTCACTCGCTCTTTTATTTTATAAAGAGATGCTGCAAAGAAAAAAACAGGTTATTCTCGCCGTCATTCTTGGTATGGTGATTACCATTCCATTTCTTTTTGTTTCATTCCAGCCAGACGCGTTAATTCGTTTTAAAGGAACTAATATTCTCTCAGCAAACGAGCAGGAGTTTATTGATCATGCCATTAAACGGAAGGAAGCGATAGAACAGGGAGATCTTATGGGTATCATCCGTCATAACCGTCGAATTGTCTCCGTTGAAATAATTGCTCAACAATATTTTTCACATTTTAATCCGAATTGGTTGTTTATTAATAGAGGCCATGAAGCGCATAAAGTGCCCCATATGGGAATCCTCTGGATAGGGGAAGGAGTACTGTTAGTTATAGGATTATTTGCTTTGTATAAGCGTTATATTCCCTTGAGAAGTGGCATCGTATTGCTCATATTGATTCTTACGGCATCTCTTCCGGCTTCAATTACGACGGGAGCACCTCATGCGATGCGATCATTTACGGCTGTTCCTGCTGTACAGATTCTTGCGGGAGTAGGAGCAGTTTTTATGTACCAATCATTAGGGATATTAGGGAATTTAGGGATTTATGTTAGAAAATTGAGCATCGGACTTCTCGCAATACTGGCCCTTTTCAGTATCAGGGCTTTTTACATCAACTACTTTTATGTATTTCCTCAAGAACAATCAGATTCATTTCAATACTCTCTGAGTCGCGCAATTTCGTATGTCAAAGAGCATGAATACCAGTATGACCATATCGTATTTTCAAACGAAGACGATTTGTATCAATCGTATATGTTTTATTTATTCAACACAAAATATGATCCCGAGAAATATCAAAAAGAGGGTGGAACTATTTCGGGAGGATATGCTGAATCGCATATGTTTAATAAATATGAATTCAGACCGATCGTCTGGGAAACTGAAGATAAGGCTGATACAATATTATATATTGGCAATATTCATGATTTTCCCGAAACCATTTCACCGTTAGAAACAATAGTGCGTTTAAATGGGGAACCGTCTATCGCTATTGTTGCCAATCCATCTTTATGAAAATATTCTCATTCATATACGACAAAAAAATAGTGTGGCTATCACTTCTTACTATTGTGCTGATGGGATCGTCCCTGCGGTTTTATAAACTCGGCGCTATTCCCAACTCTCTGAATTGGGATGAAGTGTCGTGGGGATATAACGGATATTCGATCGCTGAAACAGGGAGAGATGAATGGGGAAATCTCTTTCCCTTATCTTTTAAAGCATTCGGTGATTATAAACAGCCGGTGTATGTATATCTGACGGCACTATCTATCAAATTATTTGGATTGACTCCTTTTGCTGTTCGTTTTCCCTCAGCGTTATTGGGGTCGCTTACCGTATTAGTGACGTACTTTCTTGTAAAGGAATTACTGATGGACAAGGAAGAACAGGAGGACAAGAATTTAGTTACAAAATACGTCCCGTTGCTCACTGCTGGATTACTTGCTCTTTCTCCCTGGCATATACAATTTTCACGGGTCGCATATGAAGCAAATGTGGGATTATTTTTTGTCATTCTTGGCGTCTGGATGTTTATAAAAGGAATTAACAAGAAATCATGGCAGTTGTTATACGGAAGTATTATTTCCTTAACTCTGAGTGCCATGACGTACCACAGTGAAAAAATATTTACACCGATATTGTTCGTCGGACTACTCATGTATGGCTATCGGTTTTTAGTTTTGAATAAGCGTCTCGCATTTGGATTGGCTGTATTGTTTATCGTTCTTAATAGTATTTGGGCACTCGATTTCAGAACAACGGCACGGGGCAGAAGTGTTACCATTTTTTCAAATCAGACAAAAGTACTGGCTCCTTCAATAGAATATATTGAATTCGATCGACAAAATAATGATATTCTCGGTGTTGTATTACACAATAGAAGAGTTGTATATGCTCTCAAATATGCAGAAAATTATCTTGCTCACTTCAATCCCGTTTTTTTGTTTATAACCGGTGATGATGTACGGCATCATGCGCCCGGCATGGGAGTTTTATATATGGTGTCATTGCCGTTTATCCTCCTGGGATTCAGAAATATAGTATTGCAGTCGGGCAGGGGAGGGAAGCTACTTTTATTCTGGTTTTTCTTGAGCCCTGTTGCTGCCGCGCTTGCCATTGATGCGCCCAATGCGTCCCGTAGTCTTATTTTTTTACCGACGTGGCAGGTATTTGAAGCAATAGGATTGTTATCTTTTTTAAGATACTTATTTACGTTAAAACATACATGGATTTCAAAACTGGTTGTTAGCTTGATCATAGTATTAATTGCGGGAAATGTGCTCTACTATATCCATCACTATTTTGTTCATACCAATCATGAATACCAGCGGGCATGGCAATACGGATACAAAGAGGCTATTACTTTGATTTCGAACTATTCAGACAAACGCGTCTTTTTTGATACTTCTATAGAACAAGCATATATCTTTTACTTATTTAATACAAAATATGATCCGGCGAGGTATATTGCAGAAGGTGGCTCAGAGCGTAGATTGTCAGATTGCTATTCAATTAATATTGCCTACTTCGGAAACTGCACACAGAATATATTTTCTGGAGATATCCTCGTGAGTGCGGAGCGCAAAGATGAAAATTTGTATGATATAGTCGATCAAGTGTTATATAGTACGAGAAAACCAGCGGTTTATATATTACAAAAGCGCTGATTCATAAATTACATGAAATCTTTTTTGCTGAATAATCGGTGGTTGCTACTTATTATTATTCTCGGAATTCTTCCCTTATACCCGCTACTGCATCCGGGTATGTTTGAAGGACACGATGCTCAAGATCATATAGCGCGTATTGCAAATTTCTATGCAAATTTACAGGAAGGAATCATAATTCCCCGTTGGGCGGCGAATTTAAATTGGGGATACGGGCATCCGATTCTTATGTTTCTCTATCCCCTACCATCATATATTGCATCTTTATTTCATTGGTTAGGCTTTTCATTGATAGATGCAACTAAAATAGTATTTGCTCTCGGTTTTGCGTTAGGCGGATTAACTATGTATCTGTGGATCAAAACAATGTGGAGAGAAAAAGCGGGAATTGTTGCTTCCGCTCTGTATTTATTTGCTCCCTATCGATTTGTTGATCTCTATGTCCGGGGAGCAATCGGTGAAAACTTTTTCTTCATATGGCCCCCCCTCGTTTTATATTGTTACTATCAGCTTATAAAAACTGGATTAGTACGCTATCTTATCGGTGGAGCATTTGCTTTGGCGGCCATGATTTTGTCTCATAATGCTCTCAGCATTATGTACCTTCCGTTTATGTTTTTATATTGTGTGTTACTGATTGTCTTTTCAAAGAGAAAACTTCTCGTTAGTATCTACAGTTTTCTTATGACAGCACTTGGTTTTGGTCTTTCAGCCTTTTTCTGGTTACCTGCCTATATTGAAGGAAAATATACGCTTCGGGATATTGTAACTGCCGGTGAACTTTTCAAACGCTTTGAACCATTTTCTCGTCTTATCTATTCAAAATGGAGTCATGGCGGAACAGGGAACATGAGTGTGCAGGTGGGGATAATTCAGTGGATTATGATTGGGGTTGCAGTTTTTCTTATTTACAATCTAATTCTAAAGATCAAAAGAATAAAAGATCAAAAGAACAACAGAGACTTGAAATTCAATTCATATTTATTGTTGATATTGTTTTTCTTTTTCTGGATAGCACTATTTCTTATTACTCCTTATTCACAAATTATATATGAAAAAATTACGCTTTTTCAAAAATTCCAATTTCCATGGAGATGGTTGTCCCTGGCAATTTTTCCTCCTGCAGTAATTGGCGGGTATTTTGTTTCTCAGATTTCGAAACGGTACAGCAATCAAATTGTCGCGGGTATCGTGATTGCGGTTCTCACGGTGAGTTTTCCTTACTGGAAGGCAGATGGTTATTTTGAAAAACCCGAATCATTTTATACCGGTATCTATGAAGGGACGACTGATACCGGAGAAAGTGCTCCTATCTGGTCAGTTCGGTTCATGCTCGAAAAACCGCCGGCGTACGCTGAAGTTGTCGAAGGAAAAGCAGAAATACAGACGGTTAATCATCGTATTTCCTCAAGAACCTATGCGGTGACCGTCAATTCCGAGCAGGCTCGCATCCTTGAGAATACGTTGTACTTTCCCGGATGGTTTGTGTCTATTGATGGAAATGAACTGCCATTGACCGATGTCTGGTGGCAGGATCCAGCCTATCGGGGTCTTATTACTTATTTTGTTCCGGAGGGTGAACATTTAGTCGAGATAGTATTTAGAAATACAAAAGTCAGGAACGTTTCTGAGTTCGTATCGATCAGCAGTTTATTTTTTCTGACCGGGCTATGTGCCATGGTATTATTGTTACGGAAACGATCTTTCCCCCTTTCTCTATGAAAAAAAATATAACGTTATCGGTTGCGCTCGCAACGTTCAACGAGGAAAAAAATATTACCCGCTGCCTTAATTCAGTAAAAAAACTGGGCGATGAAATTGTCATAGTCGACGGTGGTTCCACTGACAAAACAGTCTATCTTGCGAGAAATTTTACGGATAAAATATTTGTTACCGATAACCCGCCCATTTTCCATATCAACAAACAAAAAGCTATAGAAAAATGCAATGGTCAGTGGATTCTACAACTGGATGCTGATGAAGAAGTGACTTCAGAATTGGCTGATGAAATTACTCGTACGGTTCATGCTCACAACGATATTAATGGATATTTTATTGCGCGAAAAAATTTCTTTAGTAATCAATGGATGAAAAAAGGCGGTATGTATCCCGATTACGTGATCCGTCTGTTTCGAAATGGAAAAGGTCATTTTCCCTGCAAAAGCGTGCATGAGCAAATAGTAATTGATGGGAATGTTGGGTATTTAAAAGAGCCTATGAATCACTATCCGTATGCAACGTTTCAGGAATATCTTAAGAAAGCCGACACCTATACCTCATTAACCGCTCAAGAACTTGAGAAAAATAAGACGTCAATTTCTGTTATTTCATATTTAAAATATGTTGTCATTAAACCACTTCACACATTTATCAATCTATTTTTTCGGCATCGCGGATTTATGGATGGCCGGAGGGGATTTATCTGGGCGTTGTTTTCTGGATTACATCATGCACAAGCATATGTTAAGTATATAAAAAATAAAAGATAAAATACAAAAAACTGTCGATCATTATGAAATCAACAATATACGTACTATTTTTTGTTTCTTATTTCTCATTTTTTATTTCTGTGGTCTCTGCTGCGGATTATGTACTTCCGTACCCGTCCTATATGCCGGGCAATAAGCTCTATAGAATAAATGAGTGGTGGGACCAACTGCAGGAATATTGGTATTTTGGAGATATTGCGGGGCTAAAGTACCATCGGGCTATGGCAGATAAATATTTGATTGAAGCAAAGACGTTGTTTGAATATCAACAGTATAAACTCGCCGTTAATGCGTTACAAAAATCAGATGAACATTTTGCCCATGCCGTTGTATATCTCATTGATGTTAATAACAAACGTAAGGATGATGGGGTACAAGGAGCGATTCTTAAACAGTCCGGAGAAAAACATACAGAAATTATTGATGATTTAAATGAATTTCTTCCCGATCAGGTTACATGGCAGGAAGAACAAAAAGATCCTGAAGATATACCGCTTGATATGTTATTTACTAAAGCAAAAACTATTCGAAACTATGCGAATCGCTAGAGTAGGATATTTTTCTCTATTGGTACTGCTCGCGATTTTTTCATACGGATTTGTCGATTTCAGCCTACCCGTATCTGTTCCTTTTGATTTCAACCGTATCATGTATGATTCTCGTGTCTCATCTACTATTTATTACGTCAGCTTTGTTATGCTTCTATTTTGCGGCTACGGATATTTCTTATGGTCAGCACATAAAAAGAAACTGCCCGTGTTGCATGTAAAAAATATACTTTTTATAACTACTGCTTTATTGCTTCTTTCGTATCCAGCCTTCTCAAACGACATATTTAACTATATTGCGACGGCAAAAGTTACCTATTTGTATAGAGAAAATCCTTATATTGTTATGCCGATTGAATTTTCTCATGAACCCATGCTTGCTTACTTGCATGCCGCCAATAAAACGGCGCTCTACGGTCCCATGTGGATACTTCTCACGATTATCCCGCATATTGCCGGAATGGGAAGCTTGATACAAACCCTCGTCATGTTTAAGTTGTTTATTACCTTATTTTATCTTTTAACAGCGTATCTCATATGGAGTCTTTCAAATAAAAATATCCTTTCTCTTATCATATTTGCTCTGAATCCGCTAGTACTTATTGAGTCACTTGTTTCATCACACAATGATATGGTTATGATGTTCTTTGCACTTTTAAGCTTTCATCTTCTTAAAAAACGTATTGCAATAGTTGCATTTGTTTCACTTCTTATTTCAATAGGAATTAAATTTGCCACTATTGTACTTATTCCAATCTTTTTATATGTATGGTATCGACAGCGTTCAGGCAAGAAAATTATATGGTCTCGTATATGGTTGTCTTCTTTACTCGTAATGACTGCTGTTTTTTTGCTTTCTCCATTTCGTGAAGAAATGTATCCGTGGTACTTTCAGTGGGTAATAGTCTTTGTTTCATTGATTCCACAATATACCGTGTTACTCATAGGCATGATAGGCTTATCGTTTGGTCTTTCTTTTCGGTTTGCACCGTACGTTTATACCAGGAATTGGGGCGGCTCGGTGATATGGCTCAAACAATTGGTTACCGGAGCTTCTTTTATATTATTTCTGGCAAGTTATTATGCATATAAGTTTATTGCTTCTAAAAAAGCAAGATGAAAAGATCTGAACTCATTGCTCTCGGTATTATTTTGTTTGTTTCTCTCATCTCAACTCGTGTATTTTTCCAACCAGTTTTCTTTCCTACCCATGATTTGGAATATCATATTATCCGACTTTGGCAGTTTGATCAAAATATACGAGCGGGGATTTTTATACCACGATGGGCACCGGACTTAAATCATGGTTATGGTGTACCCTTATTCTCATTTTTTTATCCATTGCCAAATTATATAGCCGAGACATTTCGGGCTTTTCATTTTTCATATATTGAATCGGTATACAGCACCGTGGCGGTTGGATTTATCCTGTCTCCTTTTACGTTTTATTGGTGGGCCCGGCGTTTTTTTAATGTTCGTGCTTCTGTCATATCTTCTCTTTTCTATATGCTTGCGCCGTATCATCTGGTCGATGTATATATACGTGGATCTATTGGAGAAGTGTGGATATTAGCTTTGGCACCCTTGATGTTTGGGGCAAGTACTCAAATTGTCCAAAAGCATAATTTAGAAACTTCGAGCATAATTCTTGCGTTATCATCTGCTTTTCTTTTATTATCCCATACTGTTTTAGGAATTGCCTTTTTTATCGGAGGGCTCGGCTATTCTTTTTTGTTTGCGTTTCTTGAAAAAAAATATGATCTCCGCATGTCGGTTAGATTGCTCATTGGCTATTCAATCGGCCTTCTTCTATCAGCCTATTTTTATCTCCCGATCATATTCGAGTCATCCTATATTCGGGGGCTTGAGATTATGGGAGTTGATGATCATTTTCCAACGCTTTTGCAATTACTTCTGCCTTCTTGGGGAAGCGGATTCTCGGTGCCCGGTCCTGACGACTCGATGAGCTTTCAGATCGGAGTTGCGCACGTAGTAGTATTAATTGCAGCAACGATGTTAGTTATCAAAAAAAAGAATTTGCATATGGCGGTCTGGGTGAGTATTGTTTTTATGATTATCTTTCTTATGCTTGAATGGTCAAAAGGAGTCTGGGATCTGTTTTCCTTTTTAAATTACTTTCAGTTTCCCTGGCGATTACTGTCTATAGTCATTTTTGGCACCTCGTTTCTCGCTGGATATGTCTTCGAACAACTAAAGTCTAAATATTTAATGGGTATAATTCTTGTTCTTTTTTTATTTTATTTTCGCTATACCTATCCCGTCACCTATCAAAAGCGAACTGATGATTTTTATTTATCAAATCCTGATTGGACAAATGGTACAGCTACGTTAGCGAATTCCTTTAATACTATATGGTTTTCAATTCCCTCAGCTCGGGAGAATAATAAAACCATTCGGCTTGAATCCAAAACTCCCATACAGCAGCGCTATACAGTATCAAGTGATGAATCTTTTGTATTTACTCCTCAAATTGCTTATTTTCCAGGCTGGGAAGGGCAGATCGACCAAAACCATAGCCCGGTAGAAAACGAAAAGGGCATTGCTTCGCTGTCCGTTCCTGCAGGAACTCATTCAGTCGTGCTAAAATTAAAAGAAACGCCGGTTCAGAAACAGGGTGCTTTATTGTCCATTACGGGCATTATTGTTTTGATTAGTATTCCTATTATTTCCTATGCGCGTCGCAATTGACATATCGGCTTTATCCAGCGGACATCACGTACGTGGTGTCGGCTCATATACTGAACAAATGATATACGCACTTGAAAAGTATCAATCTGATATAGCGTACACAAAAATAGATGCAGGTAATTCTGTCCCTGAAAATATAGATATTTTGCACTATACCTATCTAGATCTATTTAATCGGACAATTAAAGTATCAAACAAATATAGAACAATAGTTACTATACATGACGTTATACCATTAGTATTTCCCCAGCATTTTCCCGTAGGTATCAGAGGAAATGTAAACTTATTTTTATTAAAACGTTTATTAAAAAATGTCTCCGCAGTTATTACCGACTCGCATAATTCAAGAAAGGATATTATGCGACACTTATCTATCCCATCAAACAAAATAAGCACGGTTTATCTAGCCGCAGGTGAGCATTTCAGAATATTGAGTCAAAAAGAGCTTACGGATCTGAATCTCCAAGCCAAATATAAACTTTCGGAGAGATATTTACTTTATGTAGGCGATGTAAATTGGAATAAAAATCTAGTCAGACTCATACAAGCATTTCGAAATTTTCAAAAAAATAATATTTCATTAGTCATGATCGGTAAAGCACTTACGGACACAAAAACTCCTGAAACCCAGCAACTGGTTGAACTGATAGACAGTCTCGGATTGCAGAAAAATGTTATGCGATTTGGATTTATGCCAAAAGAAGACTTGGTAGGCATGTATAATGGAGCAGCTGGATATATCCAACCTTCTTTTTATGAAGGATTCGGATTTCCCGTACTTGAGGCAATGCAGTGTGGTATACCCGTTATTGTAAGTAATAGGAGCAGCCTTCCTGAAATAGCGGGGTATGCAGGCATTTCTATTAATCCTGAACGCATAGACGATATTGTGAGAGGAATTGAGAAGTTGCTGAATTTAAAGAAGCATCAACGTGAGGAACTCATTAAAAAAGGATTAGAACAGGCAAAAAAGTTCAGCTGGGAAAATGTCGCTCGCCAAACAGCAGATGTATATCGTCAGGTATATAAAAATGGGAAATAAAAAAACTGAATCGATGCAAAACAACTATACATGAAATCAGGAAAAGTGTCATCTTCGGGCGATATGCTGCGTTTTATACTGATAAGCTTTTTAGGCTGGCGTGTGCTACTTGAACTTATAGCTCGATTTACTCCTCAATACCTTACAAAACAGACCATGTTCCTCGGTCCGATTCCCTGGGCAAATTTTGACGGTGTTCATTACCTCAGCATTGCTGAACGTGGATATGTTCAATATGAGCAAGCTTTTTTTCCACTGTACCCGGTTCTTATACGATTTATTGGTCGGCTATTTCATCAAGACTTTGTCCTCGCCGCGATGCTGATTAGCCATCTTAGCTTTATTGGTAGCCTTATTTTTCTATGGAAATTGATCCCATTGATTCCTTCTTTACCGAAAGATAAAATACCATCAATACAAAAATGGACCATAGTGTTCACCCTTGCATTTCCGACATCGTATTATTTTGCAAGCGTTTATACGGAAAGTCTATTTCTGTTCCTTATTCTTGCCTCATTTTATTTTTTTCAGAAAAAAAGATACGTGTTCTATGGCATAGGTGCTTCAATTACATCAGGCGTCCGGCTGGTTGGTTCATTTCTCCTCGTGCCGGTGGGATTATTTGCCTATATGACGTATTTATGGAAACAATATGGCGATCCTCTTCTTTTTATGCATGTTCAGCCGGCATTCGGGGCAAATCGGTCGGGGAGCGAATTGGTTATATTGCCCCAGGTGCTCTGGAGATACCTAAAAATATTTATAAAAGTACCCGCGCGTCAATATGATTGGTGGATTGCTTTGTTCGAATTATTCTGTTTTATACTCTCTCTTTTGCTGCTTTGGATCGCGTGGCGAAGAAAATATCCTAGAGCTTGGGTCTATTTTTCTCTTGCCTCAATTATCGTGCCTACCTTAACGGGGACGTTATCGTCAATGCCACGATATGTGCTCGTTGCATTTCCTCTCTATATCGTTCTTGCTCAAATGCCCAAAGCGCTTAAAATTGGCATTTTTATCGTGAGTGTCTACTTATTAATTATTGGTACTCTGCTATTCACGCATGGGTACTGGATAGCATAAACCATGCGCAACTTGTTACAAAAACTATTCAAAAACAATCTTGTTAAGGGAACTTCATACGTATTTATCGGCAGCTTTGCAGCAAATATTTTTAGCTACTTTTTCCACTTGATTACCGGGCGTATGCTGGGGCCGGAGCAATATGCTATTATCGCATCACTTCTGTCTCTTTCGTATGTATTTGGCTTTCCTGCAGTAATTATTAGCACGGTTCTGACGAGAAAAGTTGCTGAACTGGCTGCACATAATAATAAAGCAGCTATACACGGAGTTATTCGGACTGTTATGAAATTTCTCTTGTGGTTTATCGTTGGATTTATCGTACTGTTAATTCTTTTTAAACAACTCGTTGCTGATTTTCTTCACATACAAGATACTCATTTTATTGTTATTTTGGGGTTAAGCCTCATCATTTCTTATGTTTCAACAATAGGGTTTGCTGCATTGCAGGGAATGCTTCGGTTTTTAAGCTATGCGATAGTCAATTCACTCAGCAATGCGTTTAAAGATCTATTCGCTCTTGTTGCTCTTGTGTTGGGATTGGGTACTTCTGGTGTCGTATGGAGTTTTTTAGCAACGAGTATCGCCACCACAGTTGCTGTTTTTATTCCGTTAAAAGATATTCTGAAGGCGCCTGTTACCTATCCAAGCATACGCGGTAAAAGCATACGTTCGACATTGTGGGTAACCATTGCATTTTTCGGAATGGGACTGATGATCAATGTTGACGTACTTATGGTAAAACATTATTTTGATGCTTATGAAGCAGGTCTTTATGCGGCACTTGCCACCACGGGAAAAATTGTACTTTTTGTATCATCTCCTATCGTAACCGTGCTTCTTCCAGTTGCAACTCAAAAAAATGCACGGGGACATTCAACCATTCGAGAGCTAGCTGTAGCAATGAGCGTTATTGTAATGTTGTCGGTATCGGCCGTTGGTGTATTTGCTCTGCTACCCCGTCTGGTAATATATCTTCTGTATGGTGAGGCATATTATTCAATGAGTCGCGTGCTGTGGCTGATGGGCGTGTACTTTTTGTTCTATAATATTTCAAATACGTTTATTTACTATTTTATATCAATAAAACGATATCGCGTTTTGCTGGCGGCTTTAGTTGTATCTATCCTGCAGGTGGGGCTATTATTTATATTTCATGAGTCATTTACGCAAATTGTTTTGGTGCTTGTAGCAACAGCTCTGTTACTTAGTTTTATTTTCATATATTATTACGTTTCTCGTGAAATCAGAAAAAAATAAATTACTTTCGGTCATCATTCCTTGCTATCAACAGGAAAAAACAGTGAACGCTGCAATTAAGCGGGTGGAGTCTGTTTTGAAGACACTCGCCTATCCTTATGAAATTATTGTGGTTGTTGATGGTGCAGTTGATAAGACGTATGAACGGGCAATACCTCTTCAATCAAATACTATAACCGTAGTTAAATACAACATAAATCATGGAAAAGGATATGCTCTTCGATATGGTATGGCGCGAAGTCGCGGATCGGTCATTGCATTTATTGATTGCGGGACTGAACTTGACCCCATGGGACTTAAAATGCTTTTGGCACATTACGAATGGTATGATGCAGACATTATTGTCGGAAGTAAGTGGCATCCGGTTTCAATCGTTACCTATCCGTGGTGGCGCGTCATTTTATCAAAAGGATATGGTTTATTGGTTAAGTTACTCTTTCATTTGCGGGTGTCAGATACACAGCTTGGTATGAAATTATTTAAGCGAAAAGTGCTCGAAGATGTCCTCATCAGACTATTGGTTAAAAAATATGCGTTTGATATTGAAATGCTGGCGGTTGCCAACAGACTCGGATATACCCGTATCTATGAAGCACCGGTTGAACTGCACTGGCAGGAAATTGAAAGCAGCATCAGTAATAATTTATTTCGTTCAATTGGGGAGATGTTTACCGATACCCTTGCTGTATTTTATCGACTGTACATTCTTAAATATTATGATAATTCAAGCAACAGAAAATGGCGATATGATAAAGATCTTGATTTCAAAATCAACATTGGGTAGTTCATGAATATTTTAATATTAAATTGGCGCGATATTCATAATCCGCTGGCGGGCGGCGCAGAGATAGCAACTCACGAACATGCAAAGGGGTGGATATCGGCAGGCCATCATATTGTTCAACTTTCTTCTCAGTTCCCCGGCGGAAAAAATTCAGAAACTATCGATGGTGTAAAAATAAGACGAATGGGTAATCACTATTCATTTCATATTCGGGCGATTATTACCTATCTTCAAAACTATACAAGTGCATTTGATCTGATCATTGATGAATTTCATTTCTTGCCCTATTTCACACCTCTCTATGCGAAGACGAAAATACTTGGCTACATCCACGAAGTGGCAAAGGAGCTTTGGTTTTCAAATCTGTTTTTTCCTGCCAATCGAATAGGGTATCTACTAGAACCGCATATCATTCGTCTCTATAAACATATTCCCTTCATGGTTGTATCAAAATCAACCAAAGATGACTTAATCAATATTGGCATTCCGCAGAAACATATTCATATTATTCCCAACGGTGTTTCTATAGTATCTTCTCAGAAAGAAAAACGTTCGATCCCTCATTTTTTATTTTTAGGAAGATTAGCACCGGATAAAGGGATAGAAGATGCAATATATGTCTATGCTCTTATTCAGAAAGAATTTCCAGACAGTAAACTCAATATAGCCGGTTCAGCTGAAAATACTGAATATTCTGATTATTTACATTCATTGGTAAGCCGATTACAATTGAGTTCTTCGGTTCTGTTTCATGGAGAAGTGACAGAACAAAAGAAATTTGATTTATTGCGTGAGTCATGGGTTCTGATACATCCTTCAATTCGTGAGGGATGGGGATTGACTGCAATAGAAGCGGCAAGTCAGGGGACGCCAACCGTTGGATATGATATTTCGGGCTTAAGAGATTCGGTCCGCCACAACAAAACAGGCATATTGGTTCCTGATCGAAACCCAGAGCATCTTGCACAAGCAACAATAGATTTGATTTTAGATACTAAAAGATACTCGCAGATGGAGAAACGTGCGTGTATTTGGAGTAAAGAATTTTCTTGGAAAAAATCAGTAGCTCAAAGTTTACATCTGATTGAACAACTATAGCATGGAATTTCTTCTACATATATTTTCCTATCCACATCATCTCTATTCATTCTTTCAACGAAAAGTGCTGTTTGATATACGACCTAACGAGCTTGTTCTCGATGTGGGATCAGGGGATAAGCCGTTCTGGAGGGCGGACGTTATTGCTGACAAAGATATTGTTGATGATGGGCAACGAGCAACGGGTAGCATGTTGTTTGATAACAGAAAATATTTTATCGAAGCAGATGTTGAAAAACTGTCGTTTAAAGACAATGCATTTGACTTTGTGTTCTGTGCACACCTTCTCGAGCATGTACCGCATCCAGATCGTGCAATTAAAGAACTAACGCGCGTGGCTAAACGCGGATATATAGAAGTACCCGGGGCAATCGGAGATTTATTGTCGCCATTTCCGGTCCATTTATGGTTTTGTGATTATCGCGACGGCGTATTGATATTTCAACAAAAGAGCAAAACATTGTCTTTCCATCAGGAGGTTATTAAAAATTTCGGAAGTAGAGTTATTAAATCCCCGGCGTTTGATTATGTAATTGCAAAATATGCAAATTATTACATACAGGTTTTCTGGAAAAAATCACTTAAATACAAAATAATACATGTGTCGGACCCGTATAGCTACTGGTATTCGCCAAATACTCGCCATGCAAAAACCACTTCTGAAAACATTATGTTTAGACTATATCGTATATATTATCTCGTGATGACAACTCTTTTTTATAGAAAGAAAGACATTGTTATTGATTCTCTTCTCAAACATGACAGAAAAAAGAATTAAAGAAAAGCCCGGTGTAAAAGCTATTGCTACGAGGCTTTTGCCATTTATAGTCCCAGTACTATTTTTTATTGTCTCACTGTCGACATTAAGTGATTATGGAATGAATTCGGACTCACCCGTGCATTTTGCACGAGGACAAGCATTCTTGCGGTATTTCATGACCGGCAAAACCGACTTTGATGGATTACCTCCGTATTGTATAGGAGTCGACGACTATAATTCTCGTGTTGATTTTGAAACAAAAGAAGTTTGCGACCGCACCCGGAAGAACCGCACCAGTGAATTTGAACATATTGGTCTAGATTATAATTTTTTCAAAACTGACATTTACGGACATCCGCCTTTATCTGATATTTTCAGCGCGGCAACCAACAAAGTTTTTTTTGCAACCTTCGGTTTATTGGAGGATATTGATTCATATCATCTATATATTCTCTTGTCGACTTTGCTATTAGCGATCGTTATTTCTGTTTGGGTCAATGAAACATATGGGTTCTTTGCTTCGGTAGTCAGTGTTTTCGCGCTCTATTTATTTCCTCTCTTACTAGCTGAACAGCATTTCAATATTAAAGATCCCCCGATGGCAGCTTTTCTGACAATCTCTCTCTATTTTTTCTGGAAATCATTTCACGAGGAGAAACCTCGGTATTTACTCTGGTCGGCACTAGCAGGAGGGATATCATTTGCAACGAAATTTAATTATGTGTTTGTCCCCGTCATACTTCTTCCCTGGCTTTTTGCCCTTTTTTACCCCAGAATACGCCGCCCGAATATTGTTTCAGAAATCTACTCAAAAAAGAACTTGGTTTTTATGATGATGCTGGTTCTTTTTCCGATCATTTTGTTTACTGTTTTTTACCTAAGTTGGCCGGTACTCTGGTCTGATCCTGTTCACCATGTTCTTACGGTGTTCAAATTTTACAAAGACATCGGGACAAATGCGGTGTGTGGTTACCCAATTTTATCTCCCGGATGGTTTCTAAAATGCTCAAATCCTGTACCACTGCAATATTTTGTATTGACGCTGCCCTTGGTTACGCTCGCATTTTTCTCCATTGGTATTCTGACGTCTCTTATCCGTTTCCGGAAAGATAGTTACGTTGCTGTCTTATGGATGTCGTTTTTATTTTTTACATTACTGCGGGTAACTATACCGGGAAGTTCTATTTACGGAGGCATTCGCCAGATCATTGAATTTATAGCGCCGACGGCAATGATTGCAGGAATTGGAGGTCTAACTCTTAGGAACATATTGGTGGTAGTACTATACAAGGGTGAACTGGCAGAACAAATAAGCAGAAAAACTGCCACTATAATCATATCGTTGATAGTATTATTGGCTTTTGTACCAATACTCGTTAAAATGTACCGTATTCATCCGAACGAAAATGTATATTTTAACCCTTTGATCGGCGGATTGAAGGGCGCTGCAGAGAAGAAAATACCATTTTATATTAGTACCTATGCCAATCCCTACCTTCAGGGAGTCAAATGGCTGAATACAAATGCTCAACCTAATAGTCGTCTTACGTTAGTAAACGGCGTAGGACAAAATATTTCCCGCGGACAATTGCGGGAAGATATACTCTATGCAGCGAATGCACACAGAAGCGGCTACAATCAGGACGGAGAATATCATATACTGCTAGTCCAACCAGGTGATCCGACGTACAATATGTTCCGATACCTATTTGTTGAAAAGTTTTTGGATCCGCTGTACGTCGTTAATGTTGAAGGAGTACCGATTCTCAAGATATGGAAGAACGATCCGGCTCATGTTAAAAAAGGAATTAATATATCTGAGGAGCAGAGAGAAAAATTTAAAATTTCGAGCACCGATCCGTTGGTGCTGGAACTTTCGACGGCAAAACAGTTGAAGAGGATTGAAGTTATATTTTCATCAGAAGATTGCAAAGATGCTCTTCTGGTAGCTCCTATTTTTACATCAGAAGACGGAAAAATATTTCAACCGGTGAGTGAACATTTTAATGATCCTGCATTTGAGGAAGTTAAAAATTACAAAGCAGACGGCGTGGCATTGCTTACAGGAGAACGTGCCCGTTTTATTGCTATTACGCCTCTATCGGGTACTGTGTGTAACTTATCAGATGTAGATTTTACGGTAGTAAGCTTCGTAAAATTGATGTAACACCATGAAAAAAGGCGTATTTTGCTTGTCGTTAGATACAGAGTTATTATGGGGAAGGCATGATGGTAATTGGCGTCTATTCGAAAAGAATGCGCTTCGCGTCCGTCCGGTAATAAAAAAACTATTACAACTATTTAAGAAATATAAAATTCCGGCGACATGGGCGATAGTTGGACATTTATTCTTGCGGAACGATACTCTTCCCGGATGGTATGCGTCTGACGTTGTTAAGGCAATCAAACAAGTGGATGGCCAAGAGATTGGAAGCCACTCATTTTTTCATACAAGATTTGGCAGTACTCCCTGTACAAAAGAACGCGCTGAAATTGAAATTCGAGAATGTGTGCGCCTTGCCAAAAAAGAAAACATCAAGCTAGAATCATTTGTTTTTCCTTACAATTCTGTTAGGCATCTGGATATTTTGAAAAAATATGGTTTTATTTGTTTCCGTGGAGATGATCAGTACAGCACCCGTTCTCCGTTAAAAAAAATACAATTGCTGGTCGATTTATTTATGCCGACTGGTTCACCAGTTTATGTACCAAAACAGACAAACGGTCTTATTGAGATACCGGGATCATTTTATTTTCTTTCTGCCCGCGGATTTCGACGATATATTCCTAAGAATGTTCGATTCCGCAAAGCAAAACGGGGAATCGATCGTGCAGTGGCCGAGAAAAAAATTTTTCATATGTGGACTCATCCTATTGATTTAACTATACAGTCAGAAGATTTACTAGATGATATTGAACAGATACTTGCGTATGCTTGTGAGCTTCGTAAAGAAGGGGTATTATCGATTCATAATATGCGCCAGATTGCTAAGCAATACTCATGAAAAAATCTCATCACCATCACAAGAAGCATTATGATCAACAATTAAGGTATTTTGAGCAAGAGTTTTCTCATCTGTCCCGTTACCATCTTTCTCCTTGGCAAAAAAGCTATGTAGAACGGGCTCGTAAATTCATGCTTCATAAAGACTTTAAGAATAAAAAATTTCTCGATATTGCAACGGGGTCCGGATACATGGCTATTGAAATGGCAAAAAAAGGTCTCAACGTTGTTGCGTGTGATCTATCTCCTACATCAATTAACAATCTCAAAAAAATAAAGAAGAAAGTGAAGTTAGAAAACTTGAAACTAGTACTCTGTTATGCAGAAGATATTCCACTTCCATCAAATAGCGTCGATTATATTTCAGCCAATGCTATTCTCGAGCATATACCGGACGAGAATAAAGCCATAATAGAATGGATGCGAATACTGAAAAAAGGAGGAAGGTTGTATATAACAGTACCGCTTAAATTTAAATATATTTGGCCATTCTTTTGGCCAGTCAATTATATTCATGATCGACGGATTGGTCATCTCAGACGATATGATCTGAATGACTTACAGGATAAATTCAACCTTACCGTAAAAAAGGTTTTCTACACGGGACATCTCATAAAAGTTTTCGGTGTATTAACAGGAATGATATTTCGATCTGCAAATTTTGAAGAGCTATTAGAAAAAATTGATAAAAAGTATGAAAATAATGCCTATGGAGCAAGTAATATATCGGTTGTTTTTGAAAAATAATCATGACGGGACGTATTAAATCAGGATGGGTCTGGTATACAAAACGGCTTGGACGTACGATTCTTCATCCTCAATACATTACGAATTCCTATCAGTACGAAGCTATTATTGAAGCAAAAAGACGATCGAGAAAAACGATGCGGCTCGTAGATATTGGGTGCGGCCGCATGCCCTACCGAGGTGAAATTGAACCCCTCATCGCGGAATATATCGGTGTCGATCATCCCGATATTTCAAAATTATACAAAAGTGAACATCCTCCTGAAGTACTTGCAGATGCACATAACTTACCCTTTAAGAATAATTCTTTTGATATAACATTGATGCTTCAGATGATTGAGTATCTTTCTGATCCACAAAAAGCAATTCGGGAGGCCTTTCGTGTGTTGAAAAAGAGAGGAACAGTGATAGCAACAGTTCCCTTTCTGTATGCAATTCATGATATTCCGTATGACCGGGGAAGGTATACAAAATCTATGCTTTCTGATTGGTTTACGTCGGCAGGATTCTTTCGTGTTTCACTCGTATCTCAAGGAATATTTATTGAATCATGGTTCCAGATGCTAAACGTATGGTTGTTTAAAATGATAGAACGGTTTGTCTTACAATCAAAAAAAGATGTCATTATCCCGAAATTAATTCTCATATTTCTAATTCTTATAACACCGCCGATCATCATTGTTACAAACAGTGTAGTTTTTTTATACCGCCAGCTTGTGCCGGTACAAAAACGCACGTCTGACTATTTCCCTCTCAATTATTTAGTTATCGCCATTAAATAATGAAACGGAAGACGCGAGTGCTTGTTTTGACGAGCTCATTTCCTCGTTCAAAAAATGACTGGTGGGCGCAGTTTATTTTTCACATATATGAACATATTTCGCAAGATTACGACATAACCTTACTCGGACCGGATGCATCCGGGTCTAAAAAGAATGAAAAATTTGGACCCATCGATGTTCACCGATTTTCTTATTGCTATCCACGGAGCTTACAGGTCTTAACCACCGGAACCGGTATACTGCACAGCAGTAAAACAAATCTATTTGCACGGCTTCAAATTCCTCTCTTCATTATTTCCGCAGCCATTCACTCGGCTGTATATACAATACAGTATAAACCTGACATTTTTCATGCACACTGGCTGATACCGCAAGGTCTCATCGGTGTTTTTATAAAAAAACTATTCAGTATTCCTCTCGTCGTTACTGTTCATGGAAGCGATATTTTTGGTTTGAAACCTCTGAAATTCTTAAAACAATTTGTTTTAAAAAACTGCGATATGTGCACCGTAAATAGTTCATATACCAGAAATGCCGTACTACAGATATATTTTGCTACTCCTATTTCTATTATTCCTATGGGAGTAGATACAAAACAGTTTAGTCCGAAAAGAAAAAGTGCAGTTACTAGAAAAGAATTAAGCAAAAAAGGCGGGCCCATTTTACTGTGTGTCGGAAGATTAATTGGGGTTAAAGGTTTTGAATATGCAATCCGTTCCCTTCCTACAATTCTTACTCAATTTTCTGACACGATGTTGGTTATTGTGGGTGATGGACCAAAACGGGGTGAGCTTGTTAATCTTTCAAAAGAACTTAATGTCTATAATCATATGAAATTTGTACAGAGTATCCCGCATGAAAAATTATCTGCAATCTATGCATCATCCGATATCTGTCTTGTTCCATCAATCATTGATCCGGAAACTGGCGAGACCGAGTCGCAGGGGATCGTACCGGTAGAAACCATGGCATCGGGTATTCCGGTTATAGCCACAGATTGTGGTGGTCTATCCGATGCAGTTATTTCCGGTGAGACAGGTTTCATTGTTCCAAAAAAAGATTCGGATGCGATAGCCAAACATGCCATTGTGCTCCTTTCAGATAAAGTATTATTGAAAAAAATGGGAAAAAACGGCGTGAGAATAGCAAATATTAACTATTCTTGGGAAAAGATAACTTCACAATTTGAAGCGCTGTATATGCGTATTGCCGGATAAATTGAGGATTTATTTATCTGTACTCCAGCGGTCAGGGGTGATGGATTCATAGCGGTTTATTTCATTCAGATTTCTTTGCGAAAACTCTATAACGGTATCGATTGTCTTTTGATGTTCCTCATCAAGATGAGTCTTAGTTGATGCAAGTGTTTCCTGATGTTTCAAAGATGCAGTTTTTAATTTATCAAATAATTCTAGATCAGGTTTTTCACTCATGCCGTTGATCTGCGAATTGATAAGAGTCACATTGTGTTCAGCTTTCAATGCTGTTTGAGCCGCGAGATCGTCATTTCCATTTTCAGCCAGTAAAAGAGTAGCAAATATTCCTTTATCAGCTTGTTTGAGATAAAAATTGATCTTATTACCAGGTGTTGAAATCAGGAAAATCTGTATTTTATCCCGCAACACTTTCAATTTGTAAAGGGGATGGCCGGGCAACATTCCGGGATACGCAAGCTGGTATTCTATTTCGTCTATTTCCTGAGCGTTAATCGGAGAATACGAAAGTAAGAGAGTAAAAAGTAAAAGGATAATCATTCGTCTCAGCATACTAGTGATTAGTATACGGTAAATATTTTTAAAATCAATCAGATCTGAAGCGGAGGCAATTCGTTTGACTGTAGCAGAAGTATATCGTCAAAATAAAATGTTCCCTCAGGTTTACTTCCATTTACCTGGAGCGATACGATCATAAAAAGGGCGTTTGCCGGCGCTTTCGCCGTTACAGCGACTTGTTTCCATTCGAAGTCTCCATATATCCTTGGTGAAAGTGCGGTGACTGGTCCCGGAAGGACCGTATTGGCATTTTCATTCTCATAGAAATCAATCCGGAGGAAACCGTCCCGCTCTGTTTCTTTCAAGCTTGTGTCAGACTTTATCTGTGCCGCGGCCGTATATGCAGCGCCAGGCGTAACGCGTATTTTATCTGAAACAATCCGTGGTAACGTATAATTTATTGAAGACCAGGTAAACTGTAAAGATCCTTTTGATGTGCTACCTTCTTCTGCAGAATACAGTATATCTGCTTTTGATTTTTTAGAATATTCTTGCAGATGCCAGTAGTTCATATCTGAATTGCTGTCAAACAATGAGTAAATAATTGGGTTTTTCCCGTTTGGAAGGGCTGGTGGAAGCTGATAATACACCAGTTGCGGCTGATTGCACATGGCGGGACGGGATAGTTCTTGAAGCAGGTTGGCACGGGATCGATATTCATGCAGAGCAAGCACGGGATAATAATTTTGATAGAGGTCAGTAGGCTTGATAAAAAAACTGATAAATTCATTCGTGTATCCTATAAGAGTGTCGTATATATTGATGAACGCAAATGGTGCGCCGGTACTCCGGACCTCTTCTATAGAAAAGATATCATTCGGAAGCAACGGAATTAGCTCATATCCTCCTTGCGGAAACGGCATATAGCCTTTGAATGCAACGACACTCTTTGACGGTATGTTTCTGCTGATCCAGATTGCGCTTTCCTGAAAGATATGCGGTTTGCCGCATGCCCAGCTGGATGCAAATGACTGAGTGAATGGATAGTAAAAAACAAGAATAAGAATAATTAAAAAGATTGTCCGTTTATAAGGAATTGGGCGCGAAGCCATAAAGCGCCAAAGCGACCACAAAAATACACCGACAAGTAGTGCCAGAAACGGAAGAAGCGTATCCGCCTGACGTTCGTAAAGAGCAGGAATATATAAGCTGAAATAGAGGAAAGAAAAAATAGGGATGATCATAATAAACAAAATTTTTTTATGATGGAGTATTAATAGAGAGAATATGCCCATCAGCGCGGCAATGGAGGGGAAAACGCCGAATCCTCGGTAAAACAGAAGGGTGAGGTAATACCGGGTAAACCGTGGCGGAATAAAGATTGATAAATCCGGCAATGGTTCCTGGCCTTTAGAACGGATAAATAGCACGATAGCAGATGCGTATTCAGTGAAGGGAGTCCGGTACCAGTTAAGCGCCGTCTCCACACCTTTCTGGAAAACAGGGATATTAGTTTGCGGGTTCAGGAATAAATAGGGCACGCCGGCAAATGCGCCAGGGAGAATTGAAACGATTCCTATCATGCTGTTTCGTATCCAATACCAGTCTTTTTTTTTGACTAGAAGTAGAGCGAACGGATAGGCTAATAGCGCGAGTGGAAAATACTTCAATGTTGACGAAAATCCGATCATAAAGCCGGAAAGAATATACCATTTTAGTTTTCCGGTCTGAAACAGGTTGACCATGAATAAGATAGACAGAGAAATGAAAAATGTAATAGCGAGGTCCGGCACGATATAGTGTGATTCACGAACATGAAGGGGAAGAACAGCAAGCGTGAACGCGGCAAGAAGAGCAGCGTGTTTATGAAATAATTTCTTAACAATCTGATAAATTACCAGTACACTCAATCCACCGATTAGTGCAATTTGAGCACGCTGCATCCAAAAAATGGTCATATTACGCTGATCTAATATTTTCATGCTGATGACAAAATCTCTGAACGAACCGGTCGTGTTCGGGTTGAGTATTGACTCAGAAATATACTTCATGCTCATTATAGGAAAGTATGGTAATGCCTCAAGATAATATATGAACGATCCATATTTATAATCATGCGGATCGAAATCTGCCTTTGTGACTATGTTGTAGAAAAGTTCCCCCGCATATTTTTCTACCCAAGGCTCATCTGCATGAAGCTCATTGGGAATAAGCCCCATAAGCCGCACTGTTACTCCTATAAGAAATACCACCGTGAGGAGTTTATTGTTTCTTACCTGCTCGATGCATGATTTACTTTTTGCTTTTAATAAGTGGGAAAGGCGAGAAAATGTCTTCATCTATAGTAAAGATAGTATTTGCACGTGCGATATACTATAGCATGGATTGTGTTTTTGATACAAGCTGTGAAAAAATTACCATATAAAAAATACGACGTTGTTGTCGTTGGTGGTGGATTTTATGGTACGATGCTGGCTCTGTTTTTACGTCGATTTGCCGATAGAGTTCTTCTCGTCGAAAAAGAAAAAGATATCCTGACAAAGGCATCATACAACAATCAAGCCCGTGTTCATAATGGATATCATTACCCACGGAGTTTTATGACCGCTTATCGATCGCATCTAAATTACCGCGTATTTTCGCGTGAATTTAAAAAGGCTATTGCGCATTCGGTAAAGATGGTGTACGCGATTGCATCAAGCAATTCTAAAGTGACCGCACAACAGTTTATAAAATTCGCGCGGCAAATCGGATCACCATTGCAATCACCGCCCTGGTCTATTAGTTCACTATTTGATGCACGACTGATAGAACAAATATTCATGGTTGATGAACTGGTATTTGACGCGGCAATCCTCAGGAAAATTCTTAAAAAAAGACTGATATCAAACGACATAGGGCTTCTGTGTACGAGTGAGGTTGACTCTGTAGAACAGAAAAAGGACATACTAAGTCTTCAGTTGAACGATGATAAGCATATTTTGACAAAAAACGCATTTATATGTGCCTACGCATCGATAAATACGATACTGTACAAATCACATCTTCCACCTCTTCCGTTTAAATTTGAGTGGACTGAAATGCCGTTAATTAAAGTAGATGACCAATTAGATGATATTGGTATTACCATCATGGACGGACCATTTTTTGGCGTTGTTCCATTTCCGGACCGCAATCTGCACACTATACATCATGTCCGATACACTCCTCACCAGACATATTTTGACAGCACAAAATCAGACGTCTATAAACCCCAAAAGTCGCATTATTTGTATATGATCAAAGATGCAGCTCGCTATATACCGTGCCTTTCACACGCTACTCACGTGGATTCACTGTATGAGATTCGGACCGTATTAACACAGCATGAGGATGATGACGGCCGTCCGATTCTTTATCGGCGAAATTACGGTATTCCCGGTCTGCATATTGTCATGGGAGGGAAAATAGATAATGTGTACGACGTTGTCAGGACGATTGAGCGTCATTTAATAGTATAAACCGCCTGCCGCCGGATACCAGATCGGTGAAGAAGATAGTTTATTATTTTAACCAGAATATTTACTCCATAAGGAATTCCTTTTATAAACGACATTTGTTGATTCTCATCGCGGTAACGAGTGGGATGTGAAATTTCAGCTATTCTGTATCCTCGGATGATTGCTTGAATGACCAGATCAGAGTCAAAATCGTAATAGTCAGAAAGAAGGTCAAGCGGTACGTCTTTCAAGAATTTTGTTGAATAGGCGCGATATCCGTCATGGAAATCAGTGAGGTTTGTTTGAAATGCGGCATTTTCGAGAAGGGTAAGGAACCGGTTTGCCGTAAATTTCCAGAATGGCATACCATTTCTCAATACATCCCCGACAATCATACGAGAACCCGTAATCAAATCATAATTTCCCTTTTTCCATGTTTGTATAAATAACGGGATGAGAGATGGGTCATATTGATCATCGCCATGAACGAGAACGACAAAATCATATTTCTTCTTGATGGCTTCCTGGTATCCTGTTTTCTGTGCGCCGCCGTACCCTCTATTTTTCTTATGAGATATGACCGGTAGTTTCAGTTTTTTACACAGTGCGCGGGTTCCGTCAGTCGAGCCGTCATCAACGACGAGTATATCGCCACCATAATTTTTGGGAATTTCCCGAATGGTTTTTTCCAGAATGGGCGCGACATTGTACGCGGGGATGAGAATGAGAATTTTTTCTTTCTTTTTCTTGTCAATCTTTTTGCGCTCGTTGTTGATAAATATTTTTAGTTCTTTCAACGTCTCTTTTTTATGATAGATATACGAATCATGTGAGCCGTACAGTTTTGCGTATTTTGTTTTCACATCAAACAGCAGAGGCGGTTGATCAGTAATGGTCGTAAACGATATATTACGGGTAACCCGTGCAAGCTCTTTAGCAGATATCGGCTCTACAGCCAAGTTGATAATCGGTATTTGATGGCGTAGGGTAAGTTGTATATCTTTCCACAGATTGGCAAGGTTGTACCACTGGTGCATGGTATCTTTGTGTGTGAAATCAAACATACGATCATGAATAAGATCATATACGAAATTTTTTTTAAGACCGGGACCATAGAGTTGTGGTAAGCGGATAAACGTAGTTTTTGAAAAATGGGTTTTTATAAATTGCTCCATACGGAAACGATGACGTCCGTACGACTGGGTAAAATCAGATAACGTTATGACAGTATCTTCGGTACCTTCCGGAGTGGGATACACATCAATCGATGATATCAAGATAAAATGATCAGTCTCTACGTTAGCAAGATTATTTAATAATTTTTGTATATTTTGCCAGTCTTCTTGAGGATATTTATTTGCTCTCCAGCGTTCACCATGGACTCCAGCGCTGACGATATAATCGTACCGCTTTCCCTGGATCTTATTGATATTTTTGGAATTGTAATAATCGGTAAACGTTGTCTGATCGGCCAGATTACTTCCGACAAAACCAGTGTATCCGATAAGCGCTGTTTTCATACGACATTCACCCTATCTTTATGAGGCAAAATAATTGATTTATCAATTTCATCGGCGATAAAATAAATCGGTTCATTTCGTGTCTCATTCATAATGCGGATAATGTATTCGGATAACAGCGTCAGAAGCGAAAAAAGTAAAAAAAACATCATGCCGATAACAGTAGCAACGCTAATCCACCCTTGAGGGGCTAAGCGGATGTCAAAAATCAGGTATGCGAGTATAATGGCAAAAACATATAAGAGAAATAACAGGCTTATCAATATACCAATAGCGGTCAGAAATCTAATCGGCCGAAATGAATTGGATATGATAATATCGGCGACCGATATAATAGTTTGCACAAAAGACTCGGGCTTCAGTTTGTAGGAAAACCTTTTAAGGGGCGTATAATAGTAAACTCTCGTCTTAAGACCAATAAGATAATTGATATAACTAAAATTTCTGCTTTTCCTTCTGGTACGTACGATGGAATTGACCGCTTTTCTGTTTAATGCCATAAGATAATTTTCTTTATAAACGAATTTGTGAGATGTAAATCTGGAAACTGTTTGTAGCAACAGCTTGTTGATCATATTCCGTTTCCCCGTTTCTGTTTTTGGATACCCGATGATACTATCGTATCCGAGATGCAACATGCGGATAAGCATTCTAATAACCCGTGGCGGGTCCGTATAAATATTCAATAATACTACATAGTCCCCGATGCAGGTATCAAGCCCTGCGGTAAGGGCAATTGGTGTATCATAAGGCTTTGAAAGAACCACGATCCTGATGTAGGGATTTTTCTTTCCGTAGTTTCTGATCTTATCTATTGTATCGTCTGTGGAATAATTGTCAACAAATAGCAATTCATAATTACATTGCAGGGACTTCATTTGACTGATAATATTTTTCAGCCGGTCCTCTATAATATCTGAATCGTTTTGAGTTATAATAATTACCGAGATAATCGTTTCAGAAAGATTAAAATGATTTTTCTTCATGAAAAATAATAGACAAATTATTACTGAAACAGATTATATCATTGCCCAACAAAACCGCTATGAAGCCATTGGCAACCGTCATCATTACCACAAAAAATGAAGAGTTTGTTATTGAAGATCTTCTTGATTCTCTACAAAACCAATCCTATCCGCGGGTAGAAATCATTCTTATTGATAACAATTCATCGGATAAGACAGTTAGTATCGCAAAAAAATACCCCGTTAGAATTTACCACAAAGGACCTGAACGGTCTGCACAGAGAAATTTCGGCGCGCAGAAGTCGAAAGGACAGTATCTATTATTTTTGGACGCGGATATGATTTTGGACAAGAATATTATCTCTTCGTGCGTTTCTGAAATGGAGAAACGGCACACGGGTGGTATTATCATTCCAGAACGATCATTCGGCGACGGCTTCTGGACAAAAGTAAAAGCGTTCGAAAGAAGTTTTTATGTGGGTGATGATTCCATTGAAGCGGCGCGATTCTTCAGTAATAAAATTTTCAATGATGTAGGGGGATTTGATGAAGATATCAATGGTCCCGAGGATTGGGATTTGTCGGACAGAGTCAGAAAGAAACATGGTCTTGCCCGTATTACTGAGTATATTGACCATAACGAAGGACGATTATCACTCGGGGGGCTCATGAAGAAAAAATATTATTACGGTTTACGGACGCATCGCTATATGAAAAAAAATGTTCTCTCCCCGGCATCATCTAAATTATTCTTTCTTTTACGCTCAAGCTATTATCGATATCCGGGAAAAGTCATCGCTCATCCGTTTTTGTTTGGTATGATGTTTTTCATGTTATTATGTGAATTTATTGCCGGAACGGCTGGATATATCGTTGGGAAATTTCGTCTTTAAGCCATTTGTGTATTCTTTACTAGGTCTATTTATGTTAAAATCAATCAGAAAAAATATGCGATCTTCACCATACTCATCAGGAAATCTGACGAAAAAGATTCACCAGAACGTTACTGAGTATATTCAGAGATATAAATCAAAGGAGAAATTCGTTCCCGGAAAATCACTGGTTCGCTACGCCGGTGCCGTATATGACGAAACTGATATCAACGCAATAATCGATGCACTTCTTGAAGGCTGGTTCGGGCTGGGTGTGCAGGGAGAGCTTCTTGAAAAAGAACTGGCAGAATATGTGGGATCAAAACATGCATACTTGACCAATTCAGGATCTTCAGCCGACCTTCTTGCCATTGCTTCGCTCATGTCCTATCAATTTCCTAACCATTTACAGCCGGGAGATGAAGTCATTACGCCCGCCTGTACATTTCCCACCGTTATTGCCTCGATGGTTCACCACGGCCTTGTTCCTGTTTTTGTCGATGTGGATGCTGAAACACTCAATCCGACTGCAGAATCTATTGAAAAAGCAATTTCGAAGAAGACAAAATTAATCTTTCTTGTTCATACGCTTGGAAATCCAAATGATATGACGCCGATTATGAAGCTCGCAAAAAAGCATAACTTGTTCGTCATCGAAGACAATTGTGACGCATTGGGTTCGTTATATAAAGGAAAAAAAACTGGCACCTTTGGCATTCTCGGTACCGAATCTTTTTATCCTGCACATCACATGACCACCGCAGGAGAGGGTGGCGCCGTACTCATAAATGATTTAAGATTGAAACGAATTGTTTCTTCTCTTCGCGAATGGGGACGCGCCTGCTGGTGTGGAGCGTCGGGTGGTCCCCAAGATGGCGTATGCGGGGTGCGGTTTAAATTCAAAATAGGGGATGTACCCTATGATCACAAATACATTTTTAACCATATCGGTTATAATCTTAAACCGGTAGAACTGCAGGCGGCGATGGGGCGAGTGCAGCTGAAAAAAGTAGATTCATTTATTCGAAAGAGACGCCGGAATTTTAGAGCATATTATCGGCATTTTAAAAGATATGAGGACTACTTTATTCTTCCTCAAGCGTTGCCCAATACGAACCCCAGCTGGTTTGCATTTCCGATGACCATTCGAAAAAAAGCTCCGTTTGACCGATTTCAATTAATTAATTATCTTGAAGATCATCTTATCCAGACGCGCCCCATGTTCGCCGGGAATATTCTCAAACAACCCGGATTTACCCGCATAGAACATAGAACGGCAGAACCATTACCGAATTCAAATCTAATTTTCTCAAACACGTTCTTTATCGGAGTATACCCTGGTATCGAGAAAGAACAACGGGACTACGTTACCTCAGTGTTTGATATATTCCTGAAAAAACATGGATAAGCAACAACTGCTCGTTAGTGTTATCATCGTCAATTGGAACGGGGAGCATTTTTTAAAGGATTGTTTGGATTCGTTATTTGAAAATACCTATAAAAATATTGAGGTCCTATTTGTTGATAATGCCTCGACAGATGGATCGGTATCATTTGTAAAAAAGTATTATCCTTCAATACAGATTATTCAAAACAGAGAAAATCTCGGATATGCAGAGGGACACGAAGAAGCAATACACCGGTCAAAAGGATCGCTGGTGATGCTTTTAAGCACCGATACAATAATGTCTTCACGGGTCACTGAAACGCTTGTTCATGCGATAAACAGAAAAAAAACAATCGGTGTTGTGATGCCAAAATTGCTTATTATGAAACCGGGAAAAAAATTAATCGATTCAATTGGCGCATATATTCTTCCTACAGGTATGACCTATCATATCGGTCGTGAAAAAAATGCGGATGATCCACGATATAATAAACCGATGGAAGTTTATACCATAAAAGGAGCATGTGCTCTATTCAGGCGTTCAGTTCTTAACAAAACTGGTTTATTTGATAAAGATTATTTTGCTTACTTTGAAGAAACAGACCTTTGCCACCGGATATGGCTTGCCGGATACCGCGTAATGTATGATCCCTCATCATACGTGTATCACAAAGGGGCGGGAGCATCGGGTGAAATGGTGCGATCTTTTATTCAGTTTCACTCATTCAAAAATAGAATTTGCACCTTTATTAAAAACTTTTCGATGAAATATCTCATTCGAATACTTCCCGTTACCCTGATTTTTTATCAGGGCGTGTTTCTCTATCATTTGTTTGTTGGAGATCGCTCCGTTGCCTGGGCTGTTCAGCGTGCTATTTGGTGGAATATTGTACATATACGGCAGACCCTTAACAAGCGTCAGCGCATACAAGCGGCTATACGTACCGTATCAGACGATTTGTTCTGGGAGAACATTACACGGCCGGTGAGACTAAGCTATTATTACTTTATGATAAAGGGATTAGCTCATTACACTGATTGATATGGCTACAACACGTCTTACAAATAAAAGAATTGTTATAACCGGCGGAGGCGGCTTTTTAGGCGCTCATTTGATTTCTGAGCTTAAAAAGAATGGAGTGAACAGCAAGAATATCTTTATTCCTCGGTCAAATCAGTATGATCTGCGTCGTACAGAACATATTAAAAAGGTGGTAAAGAACGCAGATATTATTATTCATCTTGCGGCAAAAGTAGGCGGTATCGGCTACAACCGCGACCACCCGGCTGAAATGTTTTATGACAATATTATAATGGGAGTTCCGCTCATGCACGAAGCATGGAAAAGCGGAGTGGAAAAATTTGTTGCCGTCGGGACCATTTGTTGCTATCCAAAATTCACACCCGTTCCATTTAAAGAAAAAGATTTATGGAATGGATATCCTGAGGAAACAAATGCACCGTACGGACTTGCTAAAAAAATGCTACTTGTTCAAGCTCAGGCATATCGGGCACAATATGGATTTAATGCCATTTTTTTGCTCCCCGTCAATTTATATGGACCAGGAGACAATTTTAACCCTGAGTCATCACATGTTATTCCTGCACTTATAAAAAAATTCATTGAGGCGAAAGAAAAAGGGAAAAAAGAGGTCGTTGTGTGGGGAACAGGACGTGCAACGCGCGAATTTTTATATGTTGAAGATGCCGCGCTCGGAATCGTATTGGCAACAAAAAAATACAATACATCAGACCCGGTTAACTTAGGTGCAGGGTTTGAAATTTCAATCAGAGAATTAGCTCATCTTATAAAAAAACAGACCGGGTATAAAGAAAAAATAGTATGGGATACATCAAAACCGGATGGGCAGCCCCGGCGTATGCTCAATACGTCAAAAGCAAAAAAAGAATTCGGTTTTACGGCACAAACTCAATTTAAAGAAGGCCTTCAAAAAACAATTGATTGGTATCTCACGACGAGAACTGCTTCATAAATACGAACATGTATTCATTAATCCAAAAATATAAATTGTATGGGTTGAAACGGTTTGTCCGGTTTGCACTTCATGAACTGTATGCCCTTTTCTTTTTGCAAACCATTAAACAGTCATTCAGTCAGGACAAGGAAGACCTTTTGATGAGCCGGCTCATAAAGAAACAAAAAGGATTTTACGTTGATGTCGGTGCATACGACCCTCATCGCTTCAGCAACACGAAACATTTTTACCTGAAGGGCTGGCGCGGAATCAATATTGAACCTGATGTTATTAACTACCAAAAATTTGTCAAAGACCGCCCGCATGATAGTAACCTTAATATCGGTATTGGAACAAGAGAGGCAACGCTTACTTTTTATATTTTTTTTCCGGATACACTTTCGACTTTTTCTGAAAAATCAGCAAAACAATACCAAAAAGAAGGATTTAAACTCGCCAAGGAATTAAAGGTTCCCGTAAAGACGCTGTCCGCAATTCTTAATACGTATGCTAAAAAAAGGGCGATTGATTTTCTCTCTGTTGATACCGAAGGACTTGATTTATTAGTACTCAAAAGCAATGATTGGAAAAAGTTCCGTCCAACCGTCATTTGTGTTGAAACATCACTCCCGAGCGGCATTTCAGGTGGGCACCAGGATACTCGTATCGAGGATTACTTGAGAAAAATGCAGTATAAAAAAGTCTTTACCACTGCTTCTAATTCTATTTTTCTTGACAAGAGTAGGGGGCATGAAAAATCAGTTGTCGTAGTGACACATGAGGCGACCACGGGACCTGCACATGATTTGAGAGATTATCTGAAAGAAAAGTCGAAAAATCTTCTTTTTATTTCACATCCCCTTTTGTATATTCCGGCCAACTACAAAAAAAGTTCATACTGTGAATTTTTCACACAGGGAAAACAAATACAAATAGGAAAAGCATTTCACTTTCGCTTGCCAGAATTAGTCTTGTATATTAAAGATTGTATATATTCGATGTGGTGGTTTGTGAGAATTATGAAGCATGCCGACCTCTATATAGGAGTTGGAAATATAAATGCGACCGTAGGAATTTTGTTAAAAAAAATGGGATTCGTGAATACCATTATTTTCTATTGTATTGATTACGTGCCGGTTAGGTTTTCCAATCGAGTAGTCAATGCGGTATATCACATGCTTGATAAGTGGGCGGTGACACAAAGTGATGCCACGTGGAATCTTTCACCCCGCATGGCTGAAGGAAGGAAAAAAAGATGGCACAAGGACTTTAATAATCAGCACGTAGTTCCCCATGGTGTGCACTTTAAACGTATTAAGAGGCTTGCTTTTAGTAAAATAAACAAGACAGAGCTGCTTTATATGGGAACGCTACTTGAGAAACAAGGTATTCAACTTGCGTTACAGTCGCTCCCCGCCGTTATAAAGAAGATTCCCACTATTAGTCTGACGATTATTGGTGACGGACCGTATAAAGAAAAACTTATTACACTGACTAAAAAACTTCATCTTGAGAATTTTGTATCATTTTTAGGATATATGCCTAATCATGAAGAAATGGAAAATAGAATCGCGCAGTCTACGGTCGCACTTGCTTTATATGATAGAGAAGCGGACAAAAACGATTTTACCTATTATGCAGATCCTGGAAAGATAAGAAATTATTTAGGGGCAGGAGTTCCGGTAATTATGACGGATACGGCATATATTGCAGAAGAGATAAAAAAGGCTTCGTGTGGTTTTGTTATTTCCTATTCGGAGAAAGAACTTACGCAAACTCTTGTCTCTTTTCTTGGCAATCAAGAACAGATGAAAACATGTCGAAAGAATGCAGCTAGATTTGCTGAATATTACGATTGGGATAACGTATTTACCAGGGCATTTTCTTTTAAAACACGTGCTGAAAAAAAATAATTTTATTATTGTTGTCCATGAATTTGTTCCTCAGGGAGGACCTGCATATGAAACATTGCAGTATCTTCTCAAAAAAAACGCAGGAACTATTTTATTTATTGCTCATCCTCTGTTATCTACCCCTGAAACATACGCAAATGATTCCCGCTATGATTATTTTAAAAAAGGAAAAAAGGTGGAACAGTACCGAAGTACACATCTCCGGCTGCCCGACCTTCTTTTATTTATAAAGGATTTTTTGTTAACGCTTCTGTGGTGTGTTCAGTATAAAAACAACAAATACGATGTATTTATTGGCCTTGATCCTCTAAATGCCCTTGCTGGAATAGTGCTTAGAACAATGGGTATTGTTGATAAAGTTATCTATTATTCCATTGATTATTTTCCGACTCGTTTTAACAATGCAATTATGAATTCTCTCTACCACTTTATCGATAAGCTCAGTGTGCGATTCTCAAACGAAACATGGAATGTCGGCATTAATATGAAAGAGGCACGTGCGCGTTTCAATAATATGAAGGGATACACCTATACTCGTCAATATTATGTGCCCATTGGTATATGGTTTGACAAGGAAAAAATGAAACCAATAGAAAAAATAGATACAAAAAAACTCGTCTATGCAGGACATCTTATTTCATACATGGGAATAGATCTTGCTATACGAGCAATGCCAGAACTTATTAAAAAAATTCCTGGTATTTCACTTGACATAATCGGTATGGGAGCAGAGGAGAAAGACCTGAAAGACCTCACTAAGCAGTTATCACTGACAAAACAGATACATTTCTATTCGTGGATGGGCGACCGCAAATCTTTCGAGGAAAAGCTTTCAACGGCTGCGGTAGGTCTCGCGACATTCAATACCATCATTTTAGATGATAAGGTAAAAAATGCCGATCCTTCAAAAATTAAGGACTATATGGTATGCGGTTTGCCCATTATTACGACCAACGCACTAGCTACATACAAAGATGTCGAAAACGCAAAAGCCGCCATTGTTGTCGACTATAATCAAAAAGCATTTATTAAAGCCGTCGTGTCCCTATTAGGAAATAAACAAACTCTTGATACGTATCGCCATAATGCTCAGAAGTTTGTGCAACAATTTGACTGGGAAGTACTATTAAACAAGAATATGCAACGGTTATTTGGGTCATAGCTTCAATGCTATAATACCTCGTATGTATATTTTAGGTATTTATTACGGCCATAATGCCAGTGCAATCCTTCTTAATAACGGCAAAGTAATAGCAGGGGCAAGCGAAGAGCGCTTCAATGGAAAGAAAAACTATATTGGCTATCCCGAAAGTGCGATTCAGTATATCCTTTCTGAAGCTGGAATTCGTTCAAAACAGCTTACCGCGGTGACCGTCTCGCACACGTCCGCAATTCCGGTAGCATTCTTCAGTAATTTGAGTGGTTCCCGACACGTGTCAACCATTTCTTTTTTTCGCATTCTTGACGGAATAATACTGCTGATGAGAAAACTATACCGGTTACTCGCATTTTATGCGCCGGTTGTTCGTGTTTTGGGCAGATATGCCTATAGGTTTTTTATGAATCTGGGCGGATATTTTATTCGTCGCAAGGAGCAGCAAGTAATTGCATCCCGTTTAGGCATAAACGAAAACGTAATACATTTCTACGACCATCATCTGAGTCACGGTGCAGCCGGATACTATGCATCTCCCTTCAACCAAAAAAAAGCACTGGTCATAACGCTTGACGGCGAAGGAGACGGACAATCCGGTTCAGTACGAATTTTCAACAATAAAACTATTACTGAACTATCAAGAATTCCCCGGGAATATTCTCTGGGGACTCTTTTTGCACAAGCAACCGGATATCTTGGCATGAAAATAGGGGAGGATGAATATAAGCTTATGGGACTTGCTCCCTATTCGAAAAAGGAAAAGGTAGAGAAAGTATATAAAGAGATAGAAAACATCGTCCAGGTAGATACCGAAAAACTTACCATTTCCACATCCTTTAATACCAATGATTCTCCCCGCTATTTACGACGCGCTATGCAAGGAGTGCGGTTTGATGTGGTTGCGGGGGTATTTCAGTATTTGTTGGAAGAGAAAATTGCAGTACTGGTCAAAGCTGCAATCAAGAAAACGGGTGTACATACCATTGTACTTTCGGGTGGAATCTTTATGAATGTAAAAATTAACCAACGAATTGGGTCAATACCCGAAGTAAAGGAGCTTTTTATCATGCCTACCTGTGGAGATGAGACAAGTATTCTTGGTTCGTCTTACCTTCATCATATCCAACAACCCGCAACAAGCAGGAAAAAAGTAACAGTTGAACCAATAAAAGACTTATACTGGGGGCCCCGCTTTACTAATAAACAAATTCAGGAATATTTAAAAAAAAATAAACTCTCAAAAAAGTTTGCTATACAAAAAATAGAAAAGATTGAAAAAAAAGTGGCTCAGTTACTCGCAAACGGCCATGTGGTAGCCCGGCTTGCAGGAAGGATGGAATTTGGGGCTCGTTCTTTGGGTAACCGTTCTATCTTGGCAGATCCTCGGAATTTTGATGTTGTTAGAATTATCAATGAGCAAATGAAGAATAGAGATTTCTGGATGCCGTTTGCGCCATCAATTTTGGACTATAGAATGAAGGATTATTGTATAAACCCCAAGAATTTTAATGCACCGTATATGATTTTAAGCTTTGATTCAACACCGCTTGCTCGAAAGGACCTGAAAGCGTCGTTACATCCGTACGATTTCACCTTGCGTCCGCAAGTTGTATACAAAGAATGGAATGAAAGTTATTATAAAATTATTGAAGAATTCGAAAAATTGACCGGTGTTGGAGGTATTCTCAATACGTCGTTTAACCTTCATGGATTTCCTATTGTGGCAGGTCCAAAAGAGGCATTATTTGCGTTTGAACATTCCGGCCTTGACTACCTTGTTCTAGAAAATTTCCTTATCAGTAAAAATAAACTATGAAACATATAGCAATTACGGGCGGTTCAGGATTTATCGGGACATTTCTCGTAGAAAAACTCAAACAAAGACGCGTTTCATATACGCTTCTTAATCGCAAAAAGCATAATCTTTTGTATCCCAATTCCCTGAAAGACTTTGTTTCTTCCAAAGATGCCATTATTCATCTCGCCGCAAAAGACAAAGATAGCGGGCTTACAGAAATGATGAAGACAAATATAGGAGGAACAATGGGGCTAATGGGAGCTATAAAACAGTGGAACCCTTCTGTGAAACTGATAGCTGCATCGTCTTTTTTAGTTTATATACCAGAAGATGCGTTTGGCGCAACGAAAAAAGCCGCAGAAGAATTAATAGAGGAGTATGGTAAACAATTACCAATAAAAGTTGCCATTTTACGGTTTTCGAATATATATGGCCCCGGAGGGAAGCCGTTTCATAACTCTGTAATCTCTACATTTGTCCATCTCATCAAAAAAGGGAAAAAAATAACTATCGCCGGAGACGGATCACAAAAACGGGATTTTATTCATGTAAACGATGCAGTGCAGGCAATTTTAAAAGCGATAGATTATAATCCTACCGGTATTGAATATTTTGACATATGTACGGGGACACTTACCTCATTAAATGACATCGTAAAAATATTAGCTTTGCATACAAAGAAAGAAATTCAAGTTGCGTATGATACTTCTGTACAAAATGATCCTTATTTACTGCAAAAAAAATACCTTTCCGCAAAAGAAAAACTTGGTTGGAAGCCAGAAATTACGCTCTCGCAAGGATTAAAAACTGTATGATGATTGAATATGGATTGCAAAATAAAACATCTGAATGTTAAAATAGATAATCGTGGTTGGCTTGCCGAACTTATCAGGTCTGAAGATGTCGGAAAATCTTCTTTCGGACAAGTACTCGTTACTACTGCTCTTCCCGGTAAAACCAAAGGGGGGCACTATCATAAACGTAAGACAGAATGGTACTGTGTCATTAAGGGATCTGCTCTCTTGAGTCTTACTGATATGAAAACTGGAAAGAATTATGAGATCAAAATGGGGACAGATAATATGGTTCAAGTGAAAATCCCGCCTTATTATTTTCATACCATCGAGAACATCGGTGATGAAGAAATCTACTTAATCGCATACACGAGTCAAGTATTCGATCCAAACGATCCTGATACGTTTACCAACTAACACAGCAATGGCACAGCAATATAAAAAGCACATAAAAAACAAAGTCTTTCTTATAACCGGGGGGACTGGCTCATTTGGCATGACTGTTGTGGGGCGTCTCTTATCTGAGGACCCTAAACAAATAATTGTCTTTAGCCGCGATGAAAAAAAACAGTTTGACATGCGAAATATATTTGATGATAAACGTCTCAGATTTGTTATTGGGGATGTTCGTGAAAAGGAAAGTCTGGACAGAGTTTTTGAAGATATACATATAGACTACGTATTTCATGCTGCGGCGCTCAAGCAAGTCCCAACGGCTGAATTTTTCCCTGTTGAAGCGGTTAAAACAAACATTTTGGGTGCAGAAAATGTTCTGCAAATGGCGCTTCGGTATAGCGTAAAAAAAGTCGTCATATTAAGTACCGATAAAGCAGCCTATCCTATCAATGCTATGGGGATGACGAAAGCACTTATGGAGAAAATTATGGTGGCGTATTCTCGGGAATACGATCATTCATCTCCCCGAGAAACCGTATTTTGCGGAGTCCGGTACGGTAATGTATTACTTTCGAGAGGATCAGTGATACCACATTTCATTTCTCTTATTAAGCAAGGAAAAGTATTACCGTTAACAAATGCCCGTATGACCCGGTTTTTGTTGCCATTGCCTGACGCAATAGATCTGGTATTACACGCATTTATCCAGGGTAAAAACGGCCACCTGTATGTACGTAAAGCTCCGGCAGCCACGATCGAAACCGTCGCTCAAGCGCTTTGCAAAATTTTCAAACACACCGTTGGATATAAAGAGATGGGAGTCAGAGCAGGCGAAAAAATGCATGAAACTCTTTTAACAGTTGAGGAGATGGCAAGAGCACATGAGCTTACCAAATATTATGAGGTACCTCCTGAGAGCCAGGGGTTTGATTACAATAAGTATTTTATTAAAGGAGAACGGATAACGACGAAACCAATTAAACCATATACTTCAGAAAATACGAAAAGACTTACTGTTGAGGAAACCAAAAAACTACTCCTTGGGCTCCCTGAAATCAAGCAGGAATTAAGAACCTATACGGTTGACATTAAAAATATTGACGAGACGGTATACAGTAAAATATAAGATATGAAACGAATTGAGAAGCTAAAAATTATGACAATACTTGGTACGAGACCAGAGATTATTCGATTATCCCGGATTCTTCCCACATTTGATGAATTTTTTGATCATGTCGTCGTGTATACACAACAAAGTTATGATTATGAATTAAGCACTATTTTTTTTGAAGAACTGGAACTGCGGAAACCAGACTATATTCTTTCGGTAAAATCAGAAACACTCGGTGGACAAATCAGTAATATTTTGAAGCAAACAGAAGGAGTAATGCTGAAGGAAAAACCAGATGGACTATTGGTATTAGGAGATACAAACAGTTCTCTCTCAGCTCTTATCGCCAAGCGTCTGAAGATCCTCATTTTCCATATGGAAGCGGGGAATAGGTGTTTCGATTGGGAAGTTCCTGAGGAAGTAAACCGTGCAGTTGTTGATACACTCAGCGATTATAACTTGCCCTATACACAGCGCAGTTTTGAGTATTTGGTTGTCGGAGGAATTCATCCAAGCAAAATGTTTATAACAGGATCTCCACTCCGGGAAGTATATGAATATTACCGTCAACGTATAGAAGCTTCTCCGATTCTTAAAAAAATAAAGCTTGAAAAACAAAAATATTTTGTTGTCAGTACACACCGGGAAGAAAATGTTGACAGACCTGATCGTTTGAAGGAGCTTTTTGCTTCTTTTAACTACCTTGCCGAGTACTACGGCTATCCAATTATCGTAACACTTCATCCGCGGACAAAAAGCAAATTGTCCGTTGTGAAAAATATACATCCGCTTATACAACTTCATAAGCCTTTTGGAATTTTAGATTATATAAAGCTAGAAAAAAATTCCCTTTGTGTGCTGTCAGATAGCGGAACTATTGCAGAAGAATCGGCTCTGCTTGGGTTTCATGCAGTCCAAATACGGTCGAATATAGAAAGGACTGAATCAATAGACAAGGGAATTATTGTGTTAACAGGACTTAATAAAAATGCCATTATTAACGCCATACAATTAGTCGTTAAAGGGG
>MGAO01000038.1 GCA_001788215.1 Candidatus Roizmanbacteria bacterium RIFCSPLOWO2_01_FULL_40_14
ATCTGTAACATTCACGGTTGTACCAAATCCTCAGGCGACCAATAGATATTTCAGTACAGGAAGAGAACAATATGAGCAGGAACTGGCCGGAGATTTTAGTGCAAGGATTAATGAATATACCTATTATATTGAAAATCAAAACTCTGACTTTTATCTCTTGCAACGAGGAGAACTCTACTACGCACTCGGAGAGTATGAAAAAGCACTAGTTGACTTTGACCGATACACCAGCATTAACGGAGAATTTCTTCAGGCTGCTGCAGAAAACATTCTCATCACCTACTACACAATGGGTAAAACAGACACTGCAGTGCAAATAGCACAAGATAATGGTCTTAAGAATTTTGAGGCAGGAATCTATGCAAAAGAAGGCAACAACGAAAAGGCACTTGTTATATACGAAGAAATTCTGCAAGAGGAAATCAAACAATATAAGGAACAAGCACAAACAGACTACAAAAACGAACCAGGAGAACATGCCGCGTATATGAGGAAACGAGCCTCATTGGGAGAAGTAGATGGCCAGACATATGTGCCAATTGCCAATACGCTTGCAAAATTGGGCCGCGATCAAGAAGCACTTGCCTACTACGAGAAAAGCATACAAATCCAGGCTGAATATGAAGAAGTATATGACCGCACTATTAATTTTTCCTATATGAATAGGGGCGATTATTATCTCTATAAAGGAAATTACCAGAGAGCAATAGATGAATATAATCGAGTACTTACTCAAGATAATTATGAATGGTCTCCTCATACGGCACGAGCAACCGCGTATATAAAAATGGGTGAGCTAAGCAAAGCCTTAGAAGACATAAATTTTAACCTTACTCAAGGAAACGAGAATGATATCGAATATAAAACATTAAAAGCCTATATTTATAAACTCCAAAATAACACGTCTTTATATGAGCAGGAAGCGAAAGAGATCGATGAATTAAAGAAAGAAGAAGTGAGAAGGGATAAAGATTTGATTATTGCCATAGATCAAGGCAAACTTATACGAGCGCATAAATTTTTTGATAGTTACGCTGAGTTTTTGGGGATTGAGGAATAACTCAAGAAGGAGTGCTTCCTCCCACGGTGGAGAGTATATATGCCTGCCCTACATATAACTCTCCACGGTGAAAGTAAGCGATAAAAATATTCTGTATTTACGGTCCAAATGCTTTATTCTTGCTTCAGCAAATTTCTTGACAATCCGCTATAGGTTTGTTAGCATGACATTTAACAAATTGTCTTATACACATCCAAACGGATTTTATTGGCAATTTGATACTATACAGAGCATTGCTAATCGTAGCTTCAACTTTCAATCCGCTCACGCGCAAGCGCTGAGCGGGACTGCCTTACATAAGCTAGCGTTAGTGATGCTCTATTTATTAGAAACAGTTTCTAGTTGCAAACGTTAGTTTGTAAACAGATTACTGTTTCTTATACCCGCCGGTTGACGCAGCACGAGGCGTGTTCGAACCCACCTGCAACGCTATCGCGTAGCGATTGCGGGCACGGTAGAACTGAAAGCCGAGTGCTAAGGAAAGGCGGGTGATCTAACTAAAACTCCTCTTATAGAGTAAACACACTAATACTCAATCCTTTTTCCTTCAATCTTTTAAACTGTTCCCGTGCGTGATTTTCAAATGCAAGCTGTGCATGCTCCTTCGGCGATAGACGTTTATTTTTATCCTTTTTAATGAATACAGACAATAGGTTTTTCATAACAGGCTGATTGTAACCCGATTATATACCCAGTGTCAAGACTTATAGTTTTCAATGATCGTATTTTACATTATCCTATAATAATAGTCAATCATTATAGACTATTAAAACAGCCCAAAAACTATCAACAATACATATGTGGATAACTAATGACTGTCTGGAAGATGTGAAAAAGAGGCCCAATACTCCCGTGCCCATTTTCGCAGATCTCCTATGGTTGCATGAGAATTTTTAGGATTAAAAAGACGGATCACGTATGCATGATCTGGAGTCAGGGTGAGAAGTATTTTGGTAAGGTCAGTTATTCGTATATGTGCTTTTATGAGTTCCTTATATTCTGTATCGACAAATTTCATCCAGTGAGTAAGCCGTGTATCTGCCTCCCCTATCATTTGTTCCCAAGGAAATGACTCCACTGGATCACTTGGAAGACCCTTACGTAGAGCAGCAAGCATACCAGTATATACTTTTACATAGTCATCATCTGCGTAACGACCTACATATTGATCAATAATGCTCCGTCTGCGTAACGAGGACGCGGTGAGTTCGTCAAGGAATCTATACATTTGTACGTACGATATGTAGTAAAGTTCACGACGAAAAGACGCCGAATTTTGCTCACGATAAACGGTTCTTGCAAATTCGGTGTGCTCTTCTGGTGTTGGTAACTGTTCTAAGTAGATTTTCGTGCTCTGCGGTGACTTTATCAGAACGTGTTATGTCTCTGAAAGAGTACCGTACTTTATGAGAACCTATAGGAAGACTAAAACTAGATTTAGTGAACCCGCGAGGCAAATTATCAGTACTATCCTCACTTCTAGAATTCCAAGCGATAGCAAATGATTTTGAATTTAAAGCACAGGTAAGTGAAGTTGGATGAATGGTAATGTTCTCGATAGCCCCACTACCTATTCCGAATTTGTTCGCGAGGGAACTTTTTACTTTTTCAATTCTTTTACGTTGTAGGACGTACAGCAAACCTTCTCGCTCTGCCTGAAATACGGGGAGCCCATGGAAAAAGAGCCATTCTTGCCGGCGTGATAGGTCATAATTTTCTTCTTCTAAAATAGAATCTATCCTCGGTTCAGCTTGAGTAGGATCATCAATAGGAAGAACTTCCTCAACAATTCTTCCTACTACAGTGGGCATCTCACGAATATGATCAATAGTTTCTGCTGTGATGGCCATGCGAGGGAGATTATACTACTAGATTGGCTTTATCTTTACATGAAGGTCGAATCAACATTGTCTCCGTCAACGATAGGATCGATTTTGAAAATTTAGTGCATATGCATGAAAAATTCAAAATGTGGAATGACAAAAAGCCTGATGATTAATAGATTGTCAAAAGAAATGCCAAAGGTGGACGGAATACTCAGACGTAGTATGTTGCTTTCCCTTTGCCTCTTCGCTCAATCAATTGTAAATCGAGAAGTTTCTGGAAATCGAGCGTTCGAGTTGCTTTTGCCCGATTGGTAAGCTTCGCATAATCCCGATCAGTGATAAACCCTTTCTCACGTATAAAATCAAGCAGCTTAATATGATATGGTTGCAGTTTGGTTTGAGGTGACAAAGCAAGTTGTGGAAGCACTTTTTGTACACGTAGCAGTTCATCAATAATACCTTCGGTAAAATATTCAAGCCAAGAAGTAAAGTCTATGTGGTCTACTAACTCATAATAATTACCATATTCGCCGACGGTCTGAAAGTATCTTGTCACATTTTTGTTATAGTAGTTCTCAAAACTAAATAAGTTAAACGTATTTAACCCCATGGCTGCAAGGAGCACTTTGGTAGCAAGCCTCGTTGTTCTGCCATTTCCATCCATGAAGGGATGAATGATAACCATTTGCTTGTGAAAGATACCAGCTAAGATCAGCGTATCTATTCTTTCTCTATTACTGTTTACAAACGTAATAAGGTTTTGTAGTAAAGGTTGTACGTCTTTTACATCGGGAGGCAAATAGACTACGCGACCTCTCCGTGGGTCATTCACTACCAATGGCTTTTGACGCAATCTGCCTGATTCATACGAAGGAAGAAGTTTTCCAGTAACTTGTTTTTGAATAGAAAGAATAAGATTTAGTGACAGTTTTACCGAATCGTTGGTACTGTGTTCGTTCATTTTTTTCAGAGCTTCATTGTAATTTAATACCTCCTGTTCACTTGCGCGTATGTGAGCGGGTTTTGATTTGAGTATTTTTTTAACTTCGGTTAAAGGGAGCGGGTTCCCTTCAATGCTGGTTGAGGCGTAGGTCGAGACTGCCTGCGCTGTTCGTTCAAGTTCAAGAAGTACGATATGAGGAAAACGGCGCGAATTGAGCTCTGAAATTATCATATTGATGCGTTTAATATTGGCAAGAAGCCCGTCGGTAATGGTATATTTTGGAGTAAACATATAGTCTAATTTTAGTCGATTTTTAGTCGATTGTCAACGAGAGATATTTTTTACCAGATGAGTAATCTGCGGAAACCGGGAAGAATCATATATAGTGGTATACCCGAGCCGCTTTGCCTCTTTTATACGCCGCTCGGAGCGCGAGACACGCTGCACTTCTCCTAAGAGTGACAGTTCGCCAATTGCAACTGCCTTGTCAGGAAGCGGTTTATTTTTAAATGATGAAACAATAGATACGGCTATTCCTAAATCTGCAGCCGGCTCGGCAATCGTCATGCCGCCGGACACATTGACATAGACATCAAACCGCTCAAGAGGTAATCGAAGATGCTTGGAAAGAATGGCGCAGATCATGGTGAGTCGGTTAAAACTCACGCCGTTTCCGACGCGCCGCGGCGATTTAAGCTCTGATGGGGCAACCAGCGCTTGGATTTCAACTAAAATTGGCCGCGTGCCTTCCATAACCACGACCGTCGCCTGACCGGCAAGAGCGTGTTCGCGTTGTTGGATAAATGAACTGGAAGGATTAGTTACCTCTCGCAAACCATCCTCGTGCATGGAAAAAACGCCCACTTCATCGGTCGGGCCAAAACGGTTTTTGGTAACGCGCAGAATGCGGGTCTCTTCAAAACGCGATCCTTCCATATAGAGTACCGTATCAACCAGATGCTCCAGTACTTTTGGACCTGCTATGGATCCTTCTTTGGTCACTTGCCCCACGATAATGGTAGGAATGCGCAGGCTTTTGGCAGTCTGGATGAGTTGATAGGCACATTCACGCACCTGACCCACCGACCCCGGCGCGCCCGTCAATGCTTCACTGTACATCGTCTGGATAGAATCCACGATCAGTAAGCCATACGCCTCAGAATGCGTCAGTTGAGAAAGAAGCGCTTCCATATTTGTTTCGGCAAAAAGTGTTAATGACTCGTTCTGCTTTGCTGAAAAGCCTAAGCGCCGTGCCCTGAGACCAATTTGCTCAGGAGATTCTTCGCCGGAGGTGTATAAAATTGTAGTAGCAGGGTTTGTCCCTGCCTTTTTCTCGGCACCCGCAAGGGGTGCAACTACTGACTTTACAACT
>MGAO01000039.1 GCA_001788215.1 Candidatus Roizmanbacteria bacterium RIFCSPLOWO2_01_FULL_40_14
ATTGACGATAAAAAATTCTTTAAAACTCGCGTCATTGGTAGATGATATATAGGCACGATCCCCGTCGGGACTTACATACACTGACTTTCCTGATTCGAGAGTACTGCAGTTATTTGGTTCGATATTGATTTGCCCTTCTAAACCCCATTGTGACGGTGCGTTTAAGTGGTTGGTCAGATCATATATTTTTAATTCTTGAACGGTACTTCCTTCAATGGATACCCACGCATACGTATTTCCCCCGATTTGACGGACATACAATCCCCCCGCTGTATCTCCTGAATTGGCAAAGGTAAGTGAAGATCCAATTTGACTGCGATTACCGGTTTTGCTTGATAAATCAAATACATACAGCCGATTTCCCGCAGTCATATAGCCACGATCGTTAAGAACAAATATGGTATCGCCGTTTGTCGTTCCTGAAGAATTAAAATAACCTTCCAGCGTGTAATCTGATAAATCAACAATGACAATTTCCCGCGTATTACTGGTTGTTGCGATATATCCGTAGTTTCCATCTCCAAATACGGCGCGCGCATTATATCCGCTAAAACTGCCAATAACGCTTCCGCTGGGGGGATCGGAATTTTGCACTTCGACATGCATAAATGAGTAGCTTGTATTGGTTGAGGAAGCATATATATTAAAGGGTGCTGCCCATACGGCATTGGGCACGCCGGGCAAATCAATCGTCACACTGGATAAAGACGGCTCACACCATTTGCCTTTGGTATTAGTTGCAATTTGAACTTCTCCGTCTATGGTATTGGTAACAGTCGTTCCCTGATTATCGCCTGCTAAGAAATCTGCTTCCGTTGTTTGAACCCATGCCAGATTGTCAAGATAGCGCGTCAAATAGAGTGACTCTTCTACATGACCCGGGCGAAATCCCGTCCACGAAACGGTAACGGTTATTTTCTTTGTCGAGGGATCAAGTGTTCCGGGCATGTCTACCAGAACTCCGTTACTGTCTCGATAGGCATCATTAATAGCAAGATACCGCTGATATTCATCAATAGTTTCTCCGTTCACCGTTGACTGTAATAACAAATTCCCACCGCTTTCTATGATTTCATATCTTCCGGTGGTTAAAGCATCCCAATTGTCACGCCTGATATTTTTTATTTTTTCAACATAATCACGCGAGTATTGAATCGCTTTTGTTTTTGCATGGGCAATGCGCGATGTTTCTTGAGCAACGGAGAAGACTGAAATGGCCGCAAATAATACGATAGCAAAGACACCGATGGAGACGAGAATTTCAACTAAAGAGTAACCATCATGCGCGATGCGAATGACACGAATTTTCATACGAATGACACGAATCTTTTTATTTTATTCGCATCATTCGTATGCCTGCCTGTCGGCAGACAGGTATTCGTAGATTAGTATCGCTTATTCTATTGCAATCAATCCCCACTCATTTACTAAAACTGTGCGAGTTTCTGCTCCGCCGGAAAGCACCACATGAGCCGGATCAGAAAAGTTCTCCAGGTATCCGGTAACGGGATCAAACGTTGCTATGCCGTCGGTAAAGGTAATTGAGGTAATTGACATGTTTGACGGGATATCGGTCTGTTCATTTTCGGGTGCTCCTTCAACATATGAATTTCCTCTAAAATAGACAAAGCGGTCCGATTCAAAATACACGCCGGAATCTATCGTATTGATTGCTTCACTTTGCGCGCGCAGGAGTTCTGCACGAACTTCAGCAACAACCAGACTGAGTTCATTTCGGAATCGCAAGGTGGTAAAGCTTAACGTACCAATTCCCAACAGAATAGACAGTACCCCAAGGGTAACCAGGAGTTCGGTAAGAGAATAACCATGGGCGATGCGAATACTGCGAATGAACATGCGAATACTACGAATTTCTTTGTTTTCTTTTATTCGTATCATTCGTATGAAAATTCGTATCATTCGTATCGCTATAACCCTGCTTGCAGTTGTCCTACTAAACTATAGATGGGCGAAATGACTGATACAACCATTACTCCTACGCCAATACCCACCAAGATTAATAGCGTTGGTTCAAGTGCTGTGACAAAATTTTTGAGTGAATTTTCTACTTCGTCTTCGTAAAATTTTGAAAGATCTGACAGCATGGATTCCAAATTTCCCGTTTTTTCGCCAATAGTAACCAGTTCTACCATAAGCGGCGGGAATATTTTTGCACCTTCAAATGTTTCAGAAAGTGAAACACCACGGGTTAACTGATCACTAAAGTTCTTTGCAAGTTCATCTACTTTGATAAATGAGAGTGTTTGGGTAGACAATTCCACGGCTTCCGTTACGGCTACGCCGCTTTTAAGAAGCGCGGCGAGACTCTGAGTAAACCGCACGAGATTATAGTCACGGATGAGATTTTTTACAACAGGAAGCCGAACCAAAATATTCATAAAAAGATTCTTCACGACTTGCGTGCGCAGTGCGATAAAACCCACCGCAACGAATGCAAGAAATCCGCCAATGACGAGTACCTTATGTTTCTGAAAATACAAACTGGTGTTAAACATCAGCTCGGTGAAATACGGAAGGTCAACGTTCATTTTGGTAAAGACACCGGCTAGCTGCGGCAACACGAAAGTAAAGAGCACAATACCAACGACAAACATGAGACCAATAATAATGCACGGATACAACAAAGAGCTGAGTACTTTTCCTTTTAATTCTTTTTCTTGCTGAAATTGACTTGCTAAATACTCAAATGACTCAGCCAGTGTTCCGGAAGTTTCACCCGTTTTAATAACGGTCAAAAAAGATTTTCCGAATTGTTTTTCGTAATCTTGAAAACTGCCGTAAAGAGAAGTTCCTTGACGCGTTTTACTCGCAACCGTATCGAGTACCCGTCGTACGTTTTTATTGGTAGTACCGCTTGCTAAGAGATTAAGCCCTTCGGAAAGAGATAAGCCGGACCGGATAATTAATCCAAGATACCGGCAGAGCGTCACTTTTTCACCCAACGGGATATTGGAACCTTGAAATAAGGTAAGGGCGCTTTTTTTTTCCTCTTTGACGGCAAGAAGTTTCAGGTCTCGATCCTTGAGAAGGCCGGCAACATCGTGTTTGTTTGAGGCACTAACCGTCCCCTTTTCGAGCTTGCCTTCTTTATTCGTTGCTTTGTAAATATATACGGGCATAAGTAAAGAATCTAAGATCCTAAGAACCGAAGATCCCAATGAAATCGCAATAAATTATTAGACTGTTGTTTCGTAACTATTCAGTATTTTCCAATGTCATTCCCGCGAAGGCGGGAATCTATACAATTGTTTATAGAGATTCCCATTTTCATGGGAATGACAAAGATGTTACTGTAAACAACTGAATAGTTACGTTGTTTCAATTCGATTCTTAGAATCTTGGATTCTTTGGATCTTAGGATCTTGTTTTACTGTGTTACCGCTCCGAGCATTTCATCAATCGTTGTCAGTCCTGCCTGAATTTTATCGAGACCATCTTGAAATATCGTTTTCATACCTTTCTCACTGGCGACCTGCCGCATATGCGATGCGGGCGCCTTTTGGGCAATCAGCTCGCGAATTTCTTCATCTACGTTAAGTATTTCATAAATACCGACTCGTCCGCGAAATCCGGATCCATGACATTCATCGCATCCGTTCCCTCGAAAGTATTTCACTTTTCTTTTGACGTTGCCGGTTTCTTTGAGAATTGGCCGCATCCGCTCCAATACATCTTCGGCCGGTGTATATTCGTGAATACAATTTTGGCATATGCGCCGTACGAGTCGCTGCGCTATAACCAAGTTAACCGTTGAGGCGAGCAAATATTCTTTTGCGCCCATATCCAGAAATCGAGCAATCGTTCCGATGGCGCTGTTTGTATGGATGGTTGAAAGTACGAGATGTCCGGTTAAAGCGGCATGAATAGCAATACTCACCGTTTCTTCGTCTCGAATTTCACCGACCATAATGATATCAGGATCATGCCTGAGAAGCGCCCGTAAGCCCACGGCGAATGTTAATTTTGTTTGTGGATTGACTTGAATTTGATTCACCCGGGCAATACCATATTCAATCGGATCTTCAACCGTACAAATGTTAATTTTTGGCGTATTAAGAATATTAAGCGCGCTATAGAGTGTTGTTGTTTTACCCGATCCCGTCGGGCCCGTCACAAGAATCATACCGAACGATCGTTGCAGATTGTCTTTTACATATTTTAAATTTTGGCCCATGATACCGAGCTCTTCAAATGAGAGCGGCCGGGCGGTCTCCGGTAGTAGTCGAAGCACGACATTTTCGCCGTAGAATCCGGGGATGATAGAGACGCGCAGCGCAACTAAATTTTCATCTATTTGAAAGCGAAATCGTCCATCCTGCGGCACCCGATGTTCATCGATTTTAAGATTTGAAAGCACCTTTATACGGGCGACGATTGCGGGCTGAATCGTTTTGGGTAAATTAAGCGTGTCTAAAAGTACGCCATCAATACGCAACCGGATCAGAAGATTGTCTGAGGCTGTTTCAATATGAACATCGGAAGCATTTTCGGCGACGGCATATTCAAGAAGCGCGTCAAATATTTTAACCACGGGCAAATCTTGCGCAATTTTGAGAAGCTTTTCGATGGTTTGCTCTTTAAGCGTGGTCGCCTTTTTAGCGTTTTCTACAATAATTTGTTCAAATTTTTCTTTGAAGTTTCGTTTGTACTGGTCCAGCGCCCGTGCAATATCTCCTTTTGTTGCATACACCGGCTTCACGTTTCTGCCGGTGCGGCGCCGAATGGCCTCAATCGCTTCGAAGTTATCGGGATCTTCCATGGCAATTGATATTTCGGTATCCGTTGCGGCAATGGGCATGATTCTATAGCGACGGGCTAAATTCTCGGGAACCAGCGTCAACACTTTATCGGTGATCGTTCGACTTCGGAGTGCAATATAGGGTAGTTTTAATTTATCAGCAATGAGCTGACCGAGCATGTTTTCCGAGATCAAGCCGTGAAAGACAAGTACGTCAGAGAAGGGTTTTTTGAGCTCTTGTGAAGATACATACGCTTCGTCAAGCGCGTCCTTTTTTATATAGCCAGATTCCTGTAATAGCTGATACAGCTTTTCATCAAATTGTTGCATGGGCAGAATAGACGTTATTTAGAAGCTTCTTCTAATACCGATTCTTCAGTCTTCTTTGCTTCTCCGCGCCCGCCAGAAGCTTTGCTATCAGGCGATGCGGGCAGGCCTATATACTCATGTATCTTTTGAATCAATGCTTGTGGCGTCGTATCTACCTTATATAACAACGCTTCTGCACCATTTTCTTCACACGCTTTTTTAGTTTCATCATTCATTAAATTCGTAAACATGAGTATTGGTGTCTGTTTATTTGCTCCGGTTTTAAACTCTTTGAGAAGTGAAATGCCATCGGTGCCTGGAATCATCACGTCCAACATAATTAAATCAAATTTCGTACCGGTTTGTTTTTGGGCTTCAATGCCGTCTGCAATCAACGTCACCGTATGACCTTCAGACTCAAGTTTGTTTGAATAGAGTTGTGAATTTACCAAATCATCATCAACGATGAGTATCTTTGCCATAGTTTAATAATAGCGGGTATAGAAAAAGAAGTCAATGGAAGATGAAGATATGTTGAAGATATATTATGTATTATTTGACTTTAGAAGGTCTCAAAGTAGGAAACATAATTACTTCTTTTATCGAATGAACGTTACTTAGAATAGCGATAAATCGCTCAATACCCATACCCCATCCAACAGTGGGAGGCATACCATATTCAAGCGCACGGATATAATCATGATCAACGACTTGATGTTCGGTAACTCCCTCTTTGCTTCGGCGCTCATCTTCTTTCCAGCGTTCTTCCTGATCGATCGGATCATTAAGCTCTGAATAAGCATTGATAAGCTCAGTTCCAGCAACAACCACTTGAAATGCTTCTATAGTTGCTTTGGCATTCCTTTTACCCACCGTTTGATAGAAGATAATCCACTCCAATTTTTGTTTGGCAGCAGAAGAAATATGCTAATAGTTGGCTTGTGCTCGCCAGGAATCAATCTGAGATCGAGGCCGGATACTGATTTGATACATCGTTTTTTCACCTCCCTGGTAGAATTGATTCTACCCGAGAGTGTTACCGATGTATCTCAGCCTACACATACAAACAATCTGATTTAGGCATTTTACTCGTTTTAATGCCACATAACATCGTTCCATCGCTCCTCTTCTTTAACAAGAGATATAGCAACCATAGCACTAGGACACATTCCGTTTACCGACCATAGCAAGGCGGTGGCTCACCATAGCAACCCGGTGGTTCACCATAACAAGGCGGTGGTGGTGTACCAACGCAAGGTGGTGGTGTACCAACGCAAGGCGGTGGTGGTAAAGGTGGATTAGGACTAATGCAGTTTTTGCCTGCTTCTGCGAACGAATCCAATCCTTTACCATTTAATATTGATACAAACTGAGGCATCACACCTGCGTCCTTACTGGTATTGTTAACAACGTAACTAAGTGTTCTCTCGAGTTCTATTAGAGGCATATTTCTCACCCCCTTTCTGCTTAATATTCTGTCTAGAAAAGAATTCCTTCAAGATTAACTTTATATCTTCTCCATAAATCTTTCTAAATTTTTGGCAAAACCTCTTTTTGTTATATCTGCCCTCCAAGGATATTAAAAGTTTAATAACCCTGTCTTTACTATAACACCTAATCAAAAAGT
>MGAO01000040.1 GCA_001788215.1 Candidatus Roizmanbacteria bacterium RIFCSPLOWO2_01_FULL_40_14
TGGTAGCCATCGTTGTTCTTATGTTTACGCATGTGACGATTTTGAGTTTCTCAAGCATTCAAACCTCCGATGAGTATACGAGTGGTGAATTTATACAAATGAAAGCAGAAGGATATCTGGAGAGTGCGGCAATCCGCTATTTGCGGGACTCTACCTATACGGGTGAAACCTTGAATGAGGGAGCGTACTCATGTACTATGGAAGTACAGAATATCGGGGGAAACGACCGCGATCTTACGTCCACCTGTTCACGTGGTGGTCGAGCCCGGACGGTCGGCATGCAGGCAATTTACAATGCCGGTGTGTTTGAATTTTCTGCGATGGAACAGAGATGACTCTCGATTAATAGTTTGTAGCTGAAAAACATATGGTAAAGACAACAAAGAAAAAACCGGTCCGAGTATCTAAGCGATATCCGTGTTTTCTTTTTACTGAGCAGGCCGTGTTTTTAGTTCAAGTAAATAAAAACGGCGATCAATTTACCTTATTTCGTGAAACAGTGCTTCCCGCAGGACTTGTTGTCGGTGGAGCAGTACAAGATCAAAAACAGCTTGCGGTATTTCTTTCACAGATGGCAAAACAATCAAAGCTGAAAGAAACTGAGGTAGTAGTCGGGCTTCCGGAACTTAAAGCTACGACACAAAGCATCACTCTTCCTCAGATGGTATCTGAAGAGATCACTCAGGCGATTGAAAACAAAGCGTCTTCTATACTTCCGTTTCCGTATGACGAGGCATATGTGGATTGGCAGTTTATCGACCTGCCTGCCGGCGAGGCAGGTAAACCGAAAGAGGGAGATATGACTATTTTGATATCTGCGATGCCGCGGATAGTCGTTGATGGATTTTTCGCCGCATTTGAGGCGGCTGGTTTATCGCCCCTTGCTTTTGAAACGACTGCTACCTCACTGTTGCGCCTTATTCCGCCCGACAGTGCTCAGCCAGGTGACCGTCCGGTACCTGCTCAACCCGTGGCGGCAGTTGAATATACCGGATCTAACGCTACCCTTATTATCACGCAAAAAGGCGCAATAGTGGCCAGTTCTGTTCTGCAGGATGGGGCAGATATTGTTGAGAAAGTACACAGAATGATTGAATATTATTTGAACCAACAGGAAAGCGAGTCGGCAACGATCGGAAGTGTGTATTTAGCGGGGAAAAATATTAATCAGCAGTTTGTGAGTGGGCTCAATCAATTGCTGAAGGTCGAATCAAAGCTTCTTTCAGCGGGGATTACTAATATTGCGCGGGAACGTCAGAGCGAGCTCGCAATTCTTGCTTCTCTTGCCCGGAAAAATCCAACACTACCTGAGGATGAAAAAACAATCAATCTGTTACCCGACGAAAAAGCGCTTTTAATTGAAGAACAACAAGCAAGAATACACGAAAAACAGAGAAAAATTGGAGCTGTTTTTTTATTGTTCATTTTTCTCTTCATGAGTGCTCTTTCTTTTATTACCCTCAGAAGTAAAACAGAAATCCTTAGTCAGGAGATAGAAGCATTTTCCACGAAACAGAATCAATCGCTTACGTTTAATCCCGCCGTCGTTACTCTGATTGATACCACGGTCGTTGAGAACGAAAAACTTTCACATCTCGTGACCATTTTGTTTGATATGGCGCCGCAAGGCATATTGTTAAATGGAATTCAATTTGACACTGAAACAGGTCAGGTATTACTTTTAGGTCATGCGACTGATCGGGGTACACTGCTATCGTATCGTGATATGTTGGAGAAGCGTGAAGAAATAAGCGAAGTTACGATCCCGTTGTCATCTTTGGAACATGAAGTTGATGTTGAATTTAGAATGCAGATAACGCTTTAAGCTATGGAAAATCTAGAAAAACAACCCGGAACCCATGTTGTACAGTCGGTCCGCCAATCGGCGGATCAGAATCAACAATCGGAGAAACAACCACAAAAGAAAGTCAAACCGGAACAGCCTACTGTCCGGAAGCGTACTATTAATTGGTGGTTGGTAATATTCGGTATTCTAATCGTTCTTACTTTAACGGTGATAGGGTTCGTTGAATGGCAACGTCGGCAGTTTACCGACTTGCAGTCTCAACGTGAATCTTTGGTGACCAATCTTCCGGGTGAAACGTCTGTCACCCAAGAGCAAATTGATGCGCTTTCATCGGGGCTTTTAAGTGAAAAAGATGTGGTTTCGTTTATTGAGACGGTAGAGCAGGCGAGTCCATCATTTGACGAGTTTAAAATTAGTTTTGTGAGTGATGTGCCCGAAGGAAAGAAAGCGCCGCTCTATTTGCCCATCACATTTACGATGACCGGTTCTTTTGCGGACATCACCACATTTATCAGTTCACTTCTTGAGTCGCAGTACGTTATAAAAGTTGACGCCTTAGAGCTGACGAGTAAAGACGGGTTTGAATCGAGCGCAACGTTATTGCTTACCGCTCGGGTCTATGTTGCAGATGATTTTGGTAAATAACTATGTCGAAAGAAACTATTAACTTCATTATTATCGGTATTTTGGTCATTATCGGCGCTGTGAGCAGTTGGGAGCTGGTATCGACCCAGCAATTATTTTTAGCATCGCCGGATGAATCAGCTCAGGTTGATTATGCACAGCTTGAACGGGCGGTGTCTTTGTGGGAAAAACGGAAGCCGTTTTCTTTCTCTAAAAGTACGCGGCGTGCCACAGACTCTGCTGAATTGGAAGATGAAATTGAAAATCAGTCTGTCACGGTTTCCGTTCGAAATGGTTCAGGAGAAGAGGATGTAACAGATATTGCAGATCGTATCGATGCTATAAACGGAGTTGAAATCGGATCCAGTACCTCTATCAGTGATACGGCGGTTACATCGGTTTCACATAAGGAAGAGGTATCTGAAAGTATGGTGGATGAAATTGTGTCGATTGTAGAGGAAGAATATGAAGAGGTCGGTGTAACCGTATTGTCTTCGACTTCTGAATTTGATGTGGTGGTAACGTTAGGAAAGAAGTAAAAACCACAACTGAATTATTTGTCTTTCAACTCGTAATTCGTAATTTACAAACTCGTAATTGCTTCATTTTCGCTCTTGTACGTTTGTCTCTTGACATATCTTGGAAAAGTGTTCTATAGTGATAAATACATGGTTAGAAAGTGTTTTGATTTATATAAAGGAGGTGAGACTGAGCATGAAAAAAATCAATAAATTCAATTCTGCCCGCATGCACGGTTTTACCTTAGTTGAACTCTTAGTTGTCATTGGTATTCTTGCCATTTTGACAGCAATTGTTTTGGTGGCTATTAATCCAGGAAGACAACTAGCACAAGCGAGAGATACATCAAGAAGAGCTGCTGTAACTTCCATCGTTTCGGCAGTTACCGCGTTTGAAGCAGACCCAGATAATACAGGTGCGTTGCCTGCGATTCCTCCTTGTGTCCCCGGACCTGCAGGAACGGTTGGAACAGCAGTAGGAAATGTTGATCTGGCACTCGTTTTAGCACCAAATTATATTGCTGGTATGCCAATTGATCCACTTCCAAGTGGTGGTTTTGATGCTACAAATACGGGCTACACAATTTGCACTACGAGTACTAATCCAAATAGGTATCAAGTAGGAGCACCAAGTGCAGAAATCGCAACTCAAATTCTAGTCGAGAGATAACTCTATCTCAAAAATTAGTAATTAAAGAACTTACCCAAAAAGGGTAAGTTCTTTTTTGTAACAAAGTTGGGGTATTGACATTTATTAGATAAATTACTTATTATGAAATTAAATCAAATTTTTGAAACAATCATCAAATATGTCCTCCAGAAAAAAACTTATATTACTATCTATATTAATTCTTTTGATATGTAACTATTCAAATCAAGTCAGATTTCAAGTAAAAGCGTGGACATCTGATTTTTCGATTAATACCCCAATATCTGTTCAAGCTAAGAATGAAACCGCATCTCGAGTAATAAAAAGCGCAAATGGCGAAGCAATTATTGTATGGAGAGATTATGATGCAGGTAACCTTTATGCACAAAAACTAGATAACGGAGGAAATCTCAAGTGGCAAGAAAATGGAATTCAAGTAGGTTATATTCCTTACAGTATTGTATCAGATGCTTTTGATGTTGTAGGCGATGGTGGATCAGGAGTAATCATCACATGGATGGATAAAAATGATCAAAATCTACCAAGAATATATGCTCAGAGAATAGATGGGAACGGCAACTTTGTATGGGGAGAAAATGGAATACTTATATCTACAAATACACCTGATTTTGCCGGTGCTGACAGACCGCGCGTAATAGTCGGTGCAGATAATATGCCAATCTTTTTATGGGAAGATCTTATTGGTCCTACTCGTGGAATGATCAAGAAACTTGACGAAAATGGGAATGAACTTTGGAATAAACAAATTGGACGTATTTCAGGCAGATTGACGCCAGAGATATCAGCAGACAATAATGGGGGTGCAGTTCTTGTCCTTAAGGAAAAATCAATCTTAACTCCGTATTATACGTTATGGGTAAGGAGAATAGATTTAAATGGTCAATTTACATGGGCTCCTAATGGTGTTGAATTGTCAGATAGTCTTAGCGGTATTTCGCGTGATTTCTTTATAGGTAATTTTGATAATGATAAATATTTAGTAATTTGGAAAGAACAGGATATCAATTTATTTGCCCAGCTATTAGATAATAGTGGAAATAAGTTATGGAGTATTGATGGCGTAGATCTCAAAATGAAATCTGCTGCATTTATAGTATCGATTAACGAAGGTCAAAATGCTATAGTCACAGCAGCAGTGAATTCACCTAATGGTTCAGATATAATTGCTCAAATAATTAATCCAAATGGGCAAATATTATGGAATGATAGCTCTGGTACAATTCATTCCCAACAAAATCTATTATCAACTCCAAATGCCGTAAGTGACGGACATGGTGGTGCGATATTAGCCTGGTCTGATAAGGGTTTGCAAACTGATCCTAATTTTAATAAAGAAGATAATATTTATGCACAAAGGTTTGATAATCAAGGAAATAAATTGTGGGGAGTGAATGATGTTCTTATTTCAAATGCCTCAAGCAAGCAGCTTACACCAAGTATTTCTTTAGTAGGCAATTCAAGTATTGTTTTGTCGTGGACAGATTATCGAAATGGATTA
>MGAO01000041.1:0-19256 GCA_001788215.1 Candidatus Roizmanbacteria bacterium RIFCSPLOWO2_01_FULL_40_14
AAAGAGAATAAGTGTATTGAAGGATAATTTACGACAGCGCCTATCCCATTTTTATTTAACAATTCAATAATTTTCCCTCTTTTTTTTGGACTAACCCAGATCGGGAAAATATGTCTGCCATGTTTTGAATTTTTATATTCAAGAGGCATGTTAATGCCAAGTTTTGAAAACTCTTTTCTATAAGTTAAGGCAATTTGATTACGTTTCTTCCAATAGTTCTCAATTTTTTTAACTTGGTGTAAAAGTAACGCTCCCTGCACATTGTCCATATTATACTTCCAACCGAGCACGTCTACATTATAGGTTTTTACACCGGTTCTTATTCGTTGCGCCAGCTCGCTCGTGATACCATGGGATCGAAGTTTTCTAGTCAATTTTGCAACGTTAAAATTATTTGTTGTAAATGCGCCACCTTCTGCAGACGTGATACTTTTAGTTGCATAGAAACTAAAACAAGCTCCGAATGATTTTTGTCCAGGCTTAATTCCCTCTCTTTCTGATTCAAGAGCATGTGCCGCGTCTTCTATTACAGAAAGATTATATTTTTTTGCAATAGCAAGAATTTTTTTCATATCTACCATTTGTCCATATAGATGTACAGGAAGTATTGCTTTTGTCTTAGGAGTAATTGCGTTTTCGATAAGATTAGCATCTATATTACCCGTTTCTTTTTCTACATCCACAAAGACTGGTTTTGCATTTGCCATACAAATTGCATTGCTCGTTGCAACAAAGGACATAGGGGTAGTAATTACTTCATCTCCCCTTCCAACACCTGCTGCTAAAAGCGATAGATGGAGACTGGCAGTACAGCTTGTTAACCCTACGCAATAGCTTGTATTTAAATATTTTGCGAAAGCTTCTTCAAAGTCATCAACATATTTTCCTGTGGTTAAAAAAAGTGATTGAAGGACTTTTTTTGCTTCGTTAATTTCCTCATTCCCCAAATTATGTTTATAGAATTCAATCCTCATATACTTAATGATATACTACTGTTCCATCCGGTAGTGATATTGATACTTTTCTTAACCATAATTGTTCAGACCATACATCTTTGTTTTCCTTATACCAACGTATCGTTTCAATTAAACTCTTATCAAAATCTTTTTTTGGTTGCCAGTTTAGCAATTTCTCAATTTTACTGTAATCACATCTAAAAGTAGAAACCTGTCCTGGTCTATCTTTGAGAAAACGGATTTGAGACTTAGAAACCTTCATATGTTTTTCTATAGATTTTGCGATTTGTAAAACCGAAACTGCCTTTCCCGAGCCTATATTAAATACTTCTCCCGCCACTTTTTCTAAAGGGGCATGCACAAGAAGATCAATAACTGTTGCAACATCGCTTACATGCATAAAATCTCTTTTTGCCTTACCATTTCCATGAATGGTAAGAGGTTCGTTTAGTAGTATGCTTGTGATAAAACGAGGGATAACTTTCTCAAGATGCTGTCTTGGACCAAAAACGTTGAAAGGACGTAAAATAATTGCTGGTATTTTATAGGTTAGATAGTAGGAATATACGAGACGGTCAGCTCCAGCCTTTGCTGCAGCGTAGGGACTATGCGGATTTAATGGATGGGACTCATCCATTTTCTTTGCGAGCCCAGTACCATATACTTCACAGGTTGAGATGTGTAAAAACCTCTCGACTGTTTTTTTATGGTGGTAAACTGCATTGGCTATGGCTTGAGTGCCCAATACATCCGTGTCAAAAAATTTGATATTATCATGAATAGATCGTGTCACATGAGTCTCAGCGGCAAAGTGGATAACAATATCAGACTCTCCTACAAGATCATCGACCAAATTAGTATTTCTTACATCACCATATACGAATTTAAATCGTGGACTACTTAATATTTCTGGTAATATATTTTTCAAATTTCCGGCGTAAGTTAGCGCATCTAAAGCGGTAAAGGAAAATTTCGGGTATTTTGAAAAAAGGTAATTCAAGATATTACTGCCAATAAAACCAGCTGCACCGGTAATAAGAATATGTTTATTCATTTATAAGAATTTCTAATGAGTTGCGGCCATGATTAAATAATAAATCTACTACTGATAGGTAAGGAATAAAATCTCCCCAAAGCTGATGATATATGGGATGTTTGTAGTCCTGATAGTTGAGTATAATACCACTTTTACCAAATGAATTTTCATCGAGGTAATTTTTTGCTGATGCACCGGTTAAATAATTATCAGCATCAAAATATTTGCATAGTTTAATCAGTCGCCCGGTAGGATATGAATCGTGAATATTCAGTGAAGAACTTCTCATGAAGGTGACGTGTTTAATTTGAAGATAGTTGCTGATTTCCATTGTCAAATCGATGGTTAAATCTGCAAGACACAGATATTTCTTCATCATTATTTTTGACAACAGATCATACACGTCAGAAAAATACAGTGCTTTCTTATAATTAAGCTCAATTGCTTTAAGATGACGTTTGAGAATGGACAGATCAGAAATGACTGCTTGATTAATCAATGTTTGATTTCGTATTCTTCCCGGCAATGATACTGGAATAGTCAGCCAGATAGCTCCCTGTGGGGACTTGATTCGATTACGATTTCTCCAGTCGTTTTTCGTATACAGAACGTCATCATAAAACACAAAAATATCTGTTTTCGCAATTTGATCAAAATAACCAAGCCAGGGCAAGTATGAGGGTTGGAGGATAACGATTCTATTTTTCATACGATGACAGAAACCGGTTTATACGGATGTCAGGTAGGTGAGGATTAACAAATGGGTGATTGTAGAGAGCTCCGTCTATCGTAACGATCCGGTTTTTCACCCGTATACGATTCGAGCAGAATGCAAGAAGTGCTTCGAGTACGAGCCGCTGTCTGACTCGATACAATTTCTGCTCCAAGTTCCTAACATCACCTTTTGCGTCTACCGGCACGATTCCCTGGTTTATGATGACTCCCGTATCAGTTCCCTCTTCAATAAAATGACAGGTCGCTCCAATATAGCGGCATCCATAGAGGCGGGCTTTTTTAGCACCTCCATATCCGGGAAACGCAGGCAGAAGTGAGGGATGTACATTTATCATTTTATATTTATAAGATTTCAATAGTTTTCCCGTCAAAATCCGGTCAAATGTTGAAAGGATGACATCAATTTTTTCCTTTTGGAAAATGTCCAGAATAGCTTCACTGAAATGATTGTGCCCGGAATACTGATGGTAGGCAAGCATATGGCCGGTTATCTGAAATTCACCGGCAAGATTCAGAGAGGCGCTTTTCCGGTCTGATATGATGCTGACGGGTGTTATAGCAGGGAGAGCTTTTTGTTGTATTGCTTCCAATACCGTACGGGTGATTGCGCCGGTGCCGGATGAAAGAAAACTGAGTCTATACATGCTGTTTACCTTCTTGTATTTGTTTATTAATCCAGCGATAGGTATGGGAGAATCCAACTTCAAGAGGAGTTGAGGGTGACCAATGGAGAAGCCTTTTAATAAGGGTATTATCTGAATTACGTCCCCTGACGCCCTGTGGTTTAGATAGATCATGTTTTTTACTGATTTTTTTACCGGCAATCTGGGCAATAATCGCAATAAGTTGGTTTATCGATATTAACCGGTCTGATCCGATATTAAGCGGTGTATCGACAGAAGAATTCATGAGACGGTAAATTCCTTCAACGCAATCGGCTATATAGCAATACGAACGCGTTTGTTTTCCGTCTCCCCACACCTCAATGGTATCTTCTTTTTTAGCAAGCGCTATTTTCCTACAGAGAGCAGCAGGTGATTTCTCCCGGCCGCCCTGCCAGGTACCGAGCGGACCGTATATATTATGAAACCGGGCTATCCGTACGTCCAAACCATAATCTTTTTTGTAATTCATACACAGCCGTTCAGTAAAGAGTTTTTCCCAGCCGTACTCATTATCCGGATCAGCAGGATATGCGGTATCTTCTTTAAGAGCCGTGACGCGTGATTTTCTCTGCATATAACGCGGGTATATACACGCTGAAGATGAAAAGAAGAAGCGGCTTACCTTGTTGATCCGGGAAGACTCAAGCATGTTGGTATTAATTAATACGTTATCGTGCATTATTTCTGCGTGCACGGTTTCAATAAAGCCGATACCTCCCATGTTTGCAGCAAGATTATAGACGTGATCAATATTTTTTGTGGCTGTGTCAGTATTTTTTCTGTCGCGAAGATCCAGCATTAAAAACTCATCTGCCAAGGTCGATTCAAATTCAGGTTTTTTTATATCAACACCTCTGACCCAATAGTTCTTTTCTTTGAGAAATTTGACGAGATGATGGCCAATAAATCCCCCTGCTCCGGTTACCAGCACTTTTCGTTTATGGTTTTTCATTGTCAGATTAATCTTGAGTATATGCTATTATACTGAATTATAAAACACAAGGTCCATGGCAAAGCTTGAAAAAGATATATATATACTCGGCATTAATGAATCGCATACTGCAACTGCAGCGCTTCTGAAGAATGGTAGTATCATATGCTGTGCGTCTGAGGAACGATTTACCCGGAAAAAAGGCCAGTGGGGATATCCAAAATTTGCTGTTCATTATTGTTTACAAGAAGCAAATATTACCATAGATGCTATTTCTGCCTTCTATTTTGAATTTAAAAATCCGGTTACCTACGTGCCCGGAGAAAAAAATCAGCCGAATCCATATGGAGGAATAATCCAGGCGGTCAGTCCTCACATTAAACGCATATTGTTATTTCTGGTCGGATTATCACCCGTATTTTTTACCCTATATTCATTTTTACTAAAAACGCTATACCCAGCAATCGCTGTTGCTACGTTTGAACGCTCCTATCGAAAATATATTACGCGAACAATCGGTCTTCCGTTGACAAAAATAAAACGAATGGACCACCATCTGGCTCATGCGATGAGTGCGTACTATGCAAATCCGGCCGCGCATAAACTAAAGAATAAACCGGTTCTCGTCATAACGAATGACGGTTATGGAGACGATGTCTGCTCAAGAATATATACGGTTAAAAATAATTCGTGGATTGAGATTGCATCTACCCCCAATCATCATTCAATAGGATTGTTATATCAGTATGTTACTGAATATTTAGGAATGAAGCCGAACGAACATGAATATAAAGTTATGGGACTTGCTCCCTATGCTTCTTCTGAGTCAGCAACGGAAGTAAAAAAACTATTTAGAAAACTTTTCTGGGTAGATGGACTGTCGGTCAAATCAGCTATTCCTACACTCGGATACTATTCGTTCCTCGAAAAAAATCTGTCAAAAGTACGTTTTGACGCAATTGCAGGGGGTATACAAGCATGTACCGAAGAATTACTGGTAGAACTAGTGCGTAATTCTATCGAAAGAACTAATATCCATTCAATTGTACTGGGTGGGGGAGTATTTATGAATGTAAAAGCAAATAAAGTAATAAATGAACTTCCGGGAGTAGATTCTGTTTTTGTAATGCCCTCATGTGGCGATGAATCTACTGCAATAGGTGCCGCTTACTATGGATATAAAAAATATTGCGAAGGACATAGATTGAAATTTGAACTGAAACCATTAAGCCATTTATATCTCGGCCCTGCATTTGATGATACAAGTATTAAGAAATCAATTGTGTCATATGTAAGAAATAAACCAATGTCCTTTTACAAAATGAAGTATCCGGCAAAAGAAGTTGCTCAACTGCTGAGTAAAGGACACGTCGTGGCACGACTCGCCGGGCGAATGGAGTTTGGTGCTCGAGCATTGGGAAATCGGTCAATACTTGCAAATCCATCCAATCCGAGCGTTATACGAACTATTAATAAACAGATTAAAATACGGGACTTTTGGATGCCCTTTGCGCCCGTAATTCTGAAAAAGCTAGTAAACGATTATCTTATTTTTCCGCGACAAAACGGAGAATCTCCATTCATGATGTTCGCATTTAATACGACAAATAGAGCACAAAAAGACATGCCTGCTGCCATTCATCCATTTGATGATACTGCTCGCCCTCAAATACTTTCCCGTCAGCAAAATCCTGACTATTATGACATTGTCGCAGAGTTTGAGCGAATAACCGGTATCGGTGCTCTTTTAAATACCTCATTTAACCTGCATGGAGAACCCATAGTCTTAAGTCCACTAGATGCTTTACAAACATTCCATAAATCCGGACTACAATATCTTCAGTTGGGACAATATATAGTAATGAAAAATAAATCGTATGAGAAATAGAAAATCTGTCATCTATGTCAATTATTCGCCCTATGAAAATTCCGGAAAAATTCTGGACTATCTTCTTGAAAATTTCGATTATGTATTTCTATTTTCACTGGGATTTTATAACTTAAAAAATAAGAAGCGCTATAACACATTATTCATCTATAAAAAAAAGAAGCTGCTTAAAAAACATCTTCTATTCCAATTTACCATTTCGTCCTCTCTCATGTTTTATCTTCTTCCGGTCCGTTCGGCTATCAATCTGATGCAAATTATGTGGCATACGTTCAGATTTACGAAACGATATGGAAAAGCAGATACCTACTTTAGCGTCAACGCCTATACCGCATGGATCGGACTGATTATGAAAAAGATGGGATTAGTTCAAAAGACCGTTTTCTGGGTATGGGATTATTATCCTCCCATTCATGAAGATAAAATTATTATGCTTATGCGTATGATCTATTGGCAGTTTGATAAAATCAGCTCACACTCTGACCGCGTCGTATTTGTCAATAACCGTCTTATGCAATTACGCAAAGAGATAGGCGTGTTGCCGAGAAATAAGTCATTTCCGGTTGTTTCAATCGGCACCGACCTACTTTTTAAAGAGCGTAGCGATAGTAAAACTTTGACTTTTGGATTTATTGGTGTTATAAAAAAAAGCCAGGGCATTGAAATGATACTCGATAATGCGGAATATATAAAAAAGCATTTTCCGCAGGTGAAATTTGAGATTATCGGATCGGGACCTGACGAGGATCATTTCAAACGGATGGTTAAGGACTTTGTATTCCCGGTTACCTTTCATGGATATCTTGAAGGAGAATCGTTTAATGATGTGCTGGCAAAATGTACCATCGGCATTGCGACATACATTCCTGACAAAAGCAATGTATCCCACTATGGTGATCCCGGGAAAATTAAACGATATTTAAGTCTTGGTCTCCCGGTGATTGCAACAGACGTATTTGAGTTTTCAGATGAAATCATAAAGTCCGGCGCGGGAATTATTATAGATTATAATGACCAGAAAATGTTCGTTTCATCGGTCAAAAAAATAATGAACAATTATCAAGTATACCGGAGGAATGCAATAACGTTGTGTCGGAGATACTACTATAAGAAAATATATCCTAAACTGTTTTCTGCAGGATAATTGACACTATATGTATTCAGCAAAAGATTTCTATAATCAGTTTTGGAATAATAGCGAAGATGGCCATTTCCATGACTTTCACTTTAAATGGCCGCTCGTGCAGGATTTGGTAAAAGGCACAAAAAAGATCAACGTACTTGATTATGGCTGTGGAGACGGCTCTTATATCGAAGGCATTCTAAAAGTTAACCCAAAGATCAAGCCATACGGAATAGATATATCAAAAATAGCAATAAACAGGGCGCACAAAAATATTCCGAACGGCACTTTTTTTGTACAAGGAGACGACAAAAAAATTCCTCTCAAAAATAAAAGTATTGATTTAGTTTTAGCCATGGATGTTATAGAACATGTTTTTTATGCGGACCGGGTTATTAACGAATTTGGCAGAATTATCAAACCAGGAGGCACACTTTTTCTTTCAACGCCATACCATGGATTGATTAAAAACTTGCTTATTTCATTGCGGTATTTTGATCAGGTGTTTGATCCTACGAAAGCGCATATCCGTTTCTTCACAAAAAAAACTCTTTATAAATTATTGAATAACGCAGGGTTCAACGTGATAAAATCAGGATATTATGGTCGTTTTTATCCAATACCCCGTGCAATGTATGTGGTATGTGAGAAGGTAAAATAGTTCGATCGCACTATGCAAAGAAAATATCTCATATTCGAGATTCTCATCATTGGCATACTTGCACTTACCCCTCTTTTATGGTTTTCATCCGATCAGATTGTTCTCGGCCACGATTCGGGTTTTCGGCTTAATCCTATGGAACATTTATCAAATCTCGCGTATTCATGGGATGAGTCTAATGGATTTGGTACAGACTGGTCATTATTTAAAGGGTTTTTAGTTACCCAGTTTCCCGAAGCGTTTTTTACTTCTATTACTGGTTCTCTTGGTTTTGGACAGCGACTAACCTTTATTTTCTGGTTCTTTTTGATGGGAATTTCAATGTTTACATTTATATACGGGTTTTTTCCTGAACGAAAATACTTCTTTATGAGATTAGTGGCGAGCGTATTATATATGTACAATTTTTTTCTACTCCAAGCATGGTTTATCGTGGAGCGTGCGAAATTTTCAGTATATGCAGCATTTCCTCTCGGATTACTCGCGCTGGTAAAAACGCTGAATGGATCTTGGTCTGTACTGCATGGCGTCATTTTCTTTAGTCTCACCTCATTTTTTTTAAATGGTGGTGGTAATCCTACCCTCTATGGATTTATATTGATCGGTTACGGTCTTACTTCTTTCGTATATTGCGGTAAATATCTTATAAACAGAGATTGGAAAAAGTTCAGCCGTGCAATACTGGTTATTCTGCTTTTCTTAGTTAGTTTTATCAGCATTCAGGCATATTGGGTCTTTCCTCAGATTGAACTTGCTCGAAGTTCTTATGCTTCAACCCTTGAAGGATCCGGTGGCATTGACGGAATTATTGGTTGGGAAAATATGATCAGTGAACATGCGAGCATTCTCAATGTTTTGCGACAGCAAGGTATACCAGACTGGTATGGAAATAAAGCTCATCTCTATTCAAATACGTATATCTCAAATCCGTTATATATTTTGTTCAGTTTTATTCCGTTACTGATCATTATATATGGTCAGATGGTTTATCCTCTTTCCGCGGCAGCAAAAAAAACGAGGTCAATAGTTGGTCTTCTGCTCATTTTATGGCTGGTTAGCATTATTTTCACTACCGGTTCCCATAGACCATTCGGAACCTTTTATATAACACTTATTAAGTATATTCCTGGATTTGCCATGTTTCGGTCTGCTTTTTATAAGTTCGGGTCACTGTATTGGTTTACAAGTTCTATGCTTGTGGCCTATTATTTATATGCAATTATACAAAAGCTCGTCAAAGCACCATTAATAAAGTATTGTATTTATGGATTTTCCGTCGTTTTTATTCTGTTTTATCATAAGCCATTTTTTTCTGGAGATTTTTTTATATGGAATAGACCGTTTTCAACGAAATTAGCCGTCCCCGAGTATGTAAAGGATGTGTCTGATCATATAGATCAGTCATCTGAGACGACGCGCATACTCCTATTTCCTCCACTCGATGGGCACATACGCGCAGATTCATACCAATGGGGGTTTTTCAGCCTTGATATGCTTCTTCGATTAACTACTGATCGAAAAACAATAATCGCAAATACCAATGGATCTCCTCAGATTGTTACCCAGCTATATATACTACTTATGGATAAGGATTTCGAATTATTTGGCACGCTTTCTCAATATCTGGGCATTACGCACATATTATGGCGTGAGGACATACTGTTTACTAACAAATTTACGACGGCTGAATCTTTTAAGAGTATCATTGATGAGCTCAGTCAATCAGGCATGGTAACTCTCGAGTATGAGCGAGGACCGTGGAAATTGTTCCGATTAACCCGTTCTGGTTCACCGTCTTTATTTACGGCAAAGCCCCGCGCGGTACTATCAGAAACTAACGACATTGGACCTCTAATAGCAAAATCGCTCATACCGGCAGATGCGATTGCGGTTAAGAATCTGGATGCAGATATCTATAAGATAACATCCATAATCCCTCAGTCAACCCGGGTTATCAAAGCTTTTTGCACCGTTTGTCAACAAGATGATCTAAGTTCACTTATCATGCCTTATGCTATGCTGCTTCCTGATTCACCTCTGTATTCTGTTATTAAAAACCGTGAGCAGAAGTCATATGATGCAACCGAAGGAAATCCTTTTGTGCGTGTTGAGATGACGCTTTCATTAGCGAATAAAAGACTTGCTGAAGTAAATCAATTATTGAACAGACCTCTTGAATCGAGCACAGAACAAATTGTACATGAGAACATCGTAAAGTATCAACAATTGATCAATGAAGCATTTAGCGAGACACAGAAATTATCCAATGAGAGCAAATACCGCGCGCTTAAACGTATACAAAACAATCTTCAATTAAATTTTTCATATTTGTCACAAGTTAAGAGTCCTTTTGGCATTGCGGGGGATGAACTTCGTCAGGTTTCTCTATTTTTACAGAAGAACTATATGGGGATAGAAAGACAGTACATGGAAGAAAGTGAAGATTTTTCTACGGTGAGCTATTTCTTATATGTACCATCATCTGATACGTATGCTATTCATTTAGTTCCCGATGATACAAATCCACAATCTATGATAATTGATGATATTCCTGTTACAACAAATGATCCTCAAGTGCAGCTTAATGAAGGGACTCATAGATTGATCTTGAATTATGCACAGAGTAAAAATGTTATTGAGATATACGAAACAGATCAAGCAGATGATGAGGCGAGAGAGATAAACATACCTTTTGGCGAAAGTAGAGAATATGCACTCAATTCACTCGATCCGTCAACAGATTACATCGTCTCGTTTGAATATCGTATAACCAACGGACGACCCGTCCTTGCACTGGGCAATATTGAAGAGAGTGATGAAAGAACCATTTTTAATCTAAACACCGATCAAACTTGGAGCAAATTCAGTGAGCGTATACCCCCAGTGGTATTTGCAAAGGGCAATAAGTTCGCGTTTCTTCATTCAGGGTTTGAAAAGGATGGCTCCAGATTCTTAATAAGAAGTTTTAAATTTGTACCCGTTCATACGCCAGACATATATTTAATACAAAAAACGAATGATGGTTCGCTGTCCCTGCCTGACGTATCCTTCACAAAAGAAACGCCAACGCTATACCAGGTAACAGTTCAGAATGCAGACAATCCAGTACTTCTTAAGTTTAATACAACCTTTCATAAGGGTTGGAACGCGGTATATGATACGGGTGAGGTAATAAATGAACATATGATGGTCGATACTTATGCGAATGGCTGGCTATTAAACCGGTCAGGATCCTATTCGCTTACGATAACCTATGCACCTCAAAAAGCATTTTCAATAGGGGTTCTCACAACTACCAGCACCTGGATAGTACTCGTTGCTGGAATGATATTATTAGTTATCAAACGAAGGAGAGTATGAAGTTACGCAAATTCGCTGATCAGATACATAGTCGATTTAGTAATACAACCGGAGGAACGGTGTTTTCTTTTATGGTATTTGGTATGTTGTATATTCTGACAAAAATTCCGTACTTCAATCTATTGTTTACCATTGATATAAATTTCGGTATCTTTTGGATGATTTTTGCCTATGTGTACCGAATACCAGTTCAAATTACTCTTATCGTGTCAGGAGTGTTATGGATGGTAACACTTGTTTTAGTAATTATAGGTAGCGATCAAATAGCTGAAATGATTGTAAACAATATATATGTGTTGCTTGCAGCAGCCGTCGTCCAGCAGGCAGCAGATTTGTCACACCAGAAATCATAATACATACTATGACTCTTCCCTTTATTAGTTGGCTATTTCCACAAACAATTATTGGTGGTGACTGGCCCTTCTTTTGGCAAAAAAATATAAACGAATTTCTTTCATATACGTACGCCTGGGATGCGAGTTTGAATTCAGGACTCGGGAAAAGCAATCTCGAGATACTCTGGTTAAATACGTATCTCGGGTATGGGGGTCATTTTTTATCTAATATTCTCCATATACCGTGGAATTTGGCAGAAAAGATACTTTTCTTCTGGCCGATTATCCTTTTTTTAATTCTGAGTCCGTATGTATTGTCTGGCCTTTTTACGAAACGCCGGCTGTTTCGATTACTTTCAAGCGTCGTGTATCTTGCCAATACCTATACGTTCATGATAGCCTCTGGTGGACAGGTAGGCATATTATTATCGTATGCTGTTGCACCACTGTCTCTCTATTATTTTATTCGGTTAGTCCGGGATAGTTACTCTCATCGTGGTATCCATACCGCGATTCAATTTGGCCTTATTTTGTCGCTTCAAATACTATTTGAACCACGAATGTTTATTATTACATTAGTTTCGTTTGTCCTTTTCGCTCTATTGCATATTGTTGTCCATCCGCTCACAAAGAAATCGTTTATTCAATTTTTCAAAATGCTTCTCTTAAATCTGTTGATAAGCGTTGGTTTAGTGCTCTTCCTGCATTCGTTTTGGATTTTGCCGGTGATTGCAAGTCTTGCGACCAAAAGCTCATTTACCTCATTATCAACCATCACGACTGCGGACTATTTTAGTTTTACCCGATTTGAAAATGCGTTTTCACTTCTTCATGCCAACTGGCCGGAGAATATATTTGGCAAAACGTACTTTATGAGATTTCAGTTTTTATTAGTTCCTCTTACAGGATTCAGTTCGTTGTTATTTCTCAAGCGCTCTAAGCTAAACAATAACCCTCTGTCTACAACGGTGATTTTGTTTTCAGGTGCTCTTATCATTCTGGGCTCTTTTTTAGCAAAAGGAACCAATGATCCACTTGGTGCAGTCTATCAGTTTCTTATAACGTATGTTCCCGGTTTTGTAGCATTTCGTGATGCGTCCAAATTTTTCTTGCTCGTTTCAATAGGATATAGTCTGTTATTACCGGCGAGCTTGCTGTTAATTGCGGAAAAATCATTTATTAAGAAGTTAAAACAGGCGCTGCTATATATCGTACTATTTTTTATTGTTGCATGGTTCTTTCTTCATATTCCCGCATGGAAAGGAGAAATTGAAGGAACATTTAAGCAGCGCACCGTCCCCTCAGAATATACAGAGTTATATTCAGAAATAACAGGAGATGAAGGATTTTATAGGACGCTCTGGGTTCCTCGAATTTCTCGATTTGCTCCTTCCACAAACCAACATCCGGCTGTTTCGTTAACTAGTTTGATTTCACCGTATGATACTGATTCTTTACCATCATTTTTTGAGGATACGGAATCTGAAAAATATTTACAGACTCTCGGAATACGATATGTCATACTTCCCTCAGATCCTTACGGAGAATTATTCCTTGACGATCGGGAATTTAGCCAAGATATGTTTGACCAAACAAAATCGGTACTTGATCAAACGTCGTATCTTACGTTTGTAAAGTCTATTAATAATTTAAGCATATACTCTGTTGAAGATCCATGGGATAAAGTGATGGTCGGAACAAACAATATATTTAATCATGTTGCATATTCTCCCATAAGCCCGTCAGAATATTCTGTTAATTTATCGACAGAAGACGGGGATTATGTCCTGCTGTTTAATGAACACTATGACCCGAACTGGAAACTCATTGATTCTCATGGAAATGCTGTTGGTTCAGTTGAAACAGAACGGGGAATGAATAGTTTTCCGGTTTCAAAAGAGATGACTGGTACATACCGTATATACTATAGTTTGCAGGACTGGGTAAATCGGGGACACCGTATATCAATTGCAACAGTGGCAGGACTCGGTATCTACTGGCTTCTTCGATTACGCAGAAAACATGATTATGATCGATCTTAGCATTGTTATACCGCTTTATAATGAGGAAGAAAATATTCTTCCGTTGTATAAAGAATTAAAGAAGGCTATTCCAAAGACTAAAAAATCTTACGAACTACTTTTTATAGACGATGGATCAACGGATACTTCTCTTACAAAATTACAATCACTTATTAAAAAAGATAAAACGGTTCACGTTATTTCATTTCGAAAAAACATGGGAAAATCAATGGCACTTTCTTACGGTTTCTCCGTGGCGCAAGGAGCGTATGTAGCTACTCTCGATGCTGATCTTGAAGATAAGCCGTCAGAACTTCCTCATTTGCTCGATAAGCTTGAAGAAGGATTTGATCTTGTTTCAGGCTGGAGAATGAAAAGAAGACATTCAGGCATCATGATAGCTGCATCCAAGATATTTAACAGGCTTATGGAATTATTATGGGGACTCCATTTGCACGATTACAATTGCGGCCTGAAAGTTTATAGAAATGATGTTACCCGCTCAATTCGATTATATGGAGGACTGCATCGTTTTATTCCCCTTCTTGCCCACCAGCAGGGATTTCGGGTGACTGAACTTGCCGTAACACACGAGAAGCGTAAATTCGGAAAGTCGAAATACGGTTTTTCAAAAGTCCTAACCGATGCGCCCGATCTAGCGACGATGTGGTTTATCAGCACGTATGGAACCCGGCCTCTTCATCTGTTCGGCAGTGTCGGCCTTCTGTTTTTGCTCGGTGGAACTGGTATACTAATATATCTGGTTATTCTTAAAATCAGGCTGGGGGAAGGAATTGGCGATCGACCTCTACTATTACTGGGCGTACTTTTGGTACTGAGCGGATTTCAATTATTTTTTACCGGTTTACTTGCCGACTTGATGTTGAATTTTCGATATCGTGATCGCGAACAGGAAGTACCTATCCGCTATACAAATCTATGAATTCAAAAACTACATTGGTTACCGGTGGAGCAGGATTTATCGGGAGTCACTTATGTGCTGTATTAGTGGGGAAAGGGTACCGCGTTATTTGTGTTGATAATTTATTGACGGGTTCACGTTCTAACATTCACCAATTAGAGCAGAATGAGCGATTTAGGTTTATTGAACACGATGTTACAAACGAATTACGAAGTACGATGAACGATGTACGAACTATTGATTTTATTTATCATTTAGCTTCTCCCGCAAGCCCGGTTCAATACCAAAATCATCCGTTAGAAACGCTCCATGTCAATTCAATTGGCACGGAAAATATGCTAAAACTGGCACAAGAAACAGGAGCTTCATTTCTCTACACCTCGACATCAGAAGTATATGGAAACCCCCTCGAACATCCGCAAAAAGAAACATATTGGGGAAATGTGAATTCATACGGTCCGCGATCCTGCTACGATGAAGCGAAACGATTTGGGGAGGCGTTGGTCTATACGTACACGCATCATTATCGAGTAAATGCCCGGATGGTGAGAATTTTCAATACATACGGTCCCCACATGGAAAAAGATGACGGACGGGTCGTTTCCAATTTTGTAAATCAAGCGTTGGACAATCAACCTATTACTATTCATGGTGATGGAAATCAGACTCGATCGTTTTGTTATGTTTCAGATATGGTTGAGGGCATTGTGCGTGCCATGGAAACAGAACATACGTCATCAGAAATTATCAATTTGGGAAATACCGATGAGCGGTCTATAGATGAAATTGCTGATCTTATCATTAAGCTTTCCGGTTCTCGTTCAGAAAAGGAGTATAAAGAACTTCCGCCTGATGACCCCGTCCGAAGACAACCGGATATTTCTAAGGCGAAAGAACTACTCAAATGGGAGCCGAAGATTTCACTGGAAGAAGGACTAACGAAGACAATAGAGTACTTTAAGCAAATGGCAAACAGTCAATAGCAAACAGAAGTATTCTACTTTGTTCCGCGAACTTTTCCGTATTTTTTACTCCTGTTGACTATTTGCTGTTTGCTTAGTGCTTACACTATGAATATTGCAATCATCGGCGCTGGATTTACGGGATTGTCTGTAGCATATAGGTTACTGCAGTCAGGGCATAACGTGACTATATTTGAAAAGGACCCACAGCCAGGAGGGCTTGCAATTGGGTATCAGGAGAAAGGTTGGGAATGGACCATGGAGGCATTTTACCACCATTGGTTTACGAATGACGCATCCATACTCGGATTGGCAGAAGAACTAAATTTTCCGGTTATCATTAAGCGCCCAAAGACCTCCTCTCTTATTGATGGCAAGATCTATCAGCTTGATTCACCACGTACCCTTCTTTCATTTGCTAAACTTTCTTTCTCGGAAAGAGTACAAATGGGGGTAGTATTAGCATTTCTTCGCTTTAACCCCTTTTGGAGACCTCTTGAAAAGGTCAGTGCTACCAAATTTTTATCAAAAACAGTCGGAAAAAATGCTTATGAACTCCTTTGGAAGCCGCTACTTATGAGCAAGTTTGGAAAATATACGGAAAGTATTTCACTTGCGTGGTTCTGGGCACGAATTGTAAAACGTACGACAAACCTGGCATATCCGAAAGGCGGATTCCTTCGATTTGCGCAACACCTGGCAAAAGTCATTCAGAAAAAAGGCGGTTCAATTCAATATAACGTCTCGGTAGAAAATATCTCGGAGAAAAATGGAAAGGTATCTTTGGGGAAACAGGGCACCTTTAATAAGGTTATCGTTACGCTTCCTTCGTTTGCGTTTCTAAAACTCGCTCCATCTCTTCCATCAGACTATCAGAAATCCCTTATGCAATTAAAAGGACTTGGCGCAGTCGTTGTTATCATGCGGCTTAAGAGACCATTTTTTACTGACGGCACGTATTGGCTTAATGTTTGTGAGCCGGGTGCTCCTATTTTAGCTGTTGTTGAACACACCAACTTTATGGATAGTAAACACTATAATAATGAGCACCTTATTTATTTAGGGCACTATTTGCCGAAAGAACATACATACTTTTCATTGAGTGCTGAAGATTTACTTAAGACGCTTGATCCCTTTCTTCGTCGTCTCAATCCCGAATATAATAAATCGCTGATTGGCCTTAAAAAATTTAGCGTGCCTTTTGCCCAGCCGATTATTCCCATTAATTATTCACGTCAAGTTCCTTCCATGATAACCCCGTTTCAAAATGTTTATCTTGCCAATATACAGCAAGTGTACCCATGGGACCGGGGGACAAATTATGCGGTAGAGTTGGGCGAACAAGTCGCTGGTGTTATAATGAAAAAATGAAAATACAAGATATTGCATTTTTTACGGTGTTGGCGGGATTACTTATTCTCCGTAAGCCACGTCTTGCAGTTTTACTCGGATTAATTGCAATTCTTTTGTCTCTGCCATTATTTCATTTAAAAATTGCATTATTCACCGCACAACGGCTTATTCAGTATGCCGCGGCATTTTTCTTAATAAGTTGCTTAATACAATTAACGTCCAGCAAGCTGGACCACTACAATTCGTTATGAAAATCTTAGTTACTGGAGGAGCGGGATATATCGGCTCCATTATGACACGCCAATTATTAGATGCCGGGTACGGCGCTATCGTTTACGACAATCTCACTAATGGCTATCAGGATACTGTTGATAAGAGAGCTACTTTCGTGAAAGGGGATTTGTTGGATAAAGAATTGGTTGCGTCTACGTTGGGATCTCATACTATACAAGCAGTTCTTCATTTCGGTGGACTTATATCGGTTGGTGAATCTATGAGAGATCCGGGTAAATACTTTACCAACAATGTGTCAGGCACGGTAAATCTTCTTGAAGCAATGGTCAATCAAAATGCGAAATTTATTATTTTTTCGTCGACGGCGGGTGTCTATGGGAATCCTCAATCAATCCCGATTAAGGAGAATCATCCTGCCAATCCAACGAGTGTGTATGGAGAGAGTAAGCTCATGATCGAAAAAATTCTCAGCTGGTATGATCAAATTCATGAGATCAAATCCGTGAGTCTTCGCTATTTTAATGCAGCCGGAGCATCTCTGGACGGTGTACTCGGTGAGCGACATAAAGAAGAGACCCATATTATTCCACTGGCGATCCAGTCAGTCCTTTCGAAATCTTCTTTTAGTCTCTACGGTACTGATTATGATACGCCGGACGGTACGTGTATCCGCGATTATATTCATGTTGAAGACCTGTGTCATGCTCATTTAATGGTTCTTGAGCAATCACTTTCTCACAAAATCAGTGCGGTATATAATATTGGAACTGGTCGTGGGTATAGTAATAAAGAAATCTTAGATACGGTTGAACAAATCAGCGGTAAAAAATTGACTGTCCGAACAGAATCTCGGCGGCCGGGAGATCCGTCACAACTCATTGCTGATCCTTCAAAAATTACCAACGAACTAGGCTGGACTCCGAAGCACTCAGATTTACCGACCATTATTCAATCTGCCTGGGATTTTCATCGAAAACCCGGCATTTCTTCGTAAACTATGAAGATTGGTATTGATATAAGCCAAAGCATATATGAAGGTACCGGAGTGGGGGAGTATACGGTGCGGTTAGTAGAAAAACTTCTTGAAATAGATGAAAAGAATGAGTATATGCTTTTTTTTTCAAATAGGAAGAAATTTTCAATTTTCAATTTTCAATTTTCAAAAAACCCCAAAATACGAAATACCAAATACCAAATACGAATTTTTAGAATTCCAATCCAACTGCTAGAGTTCCTCTGGAACAGATTACACGTTTTTCCTATCGAATGGTTAATCGGTGACATTGATATATTTTTATCAAGCGATTGGCTTGAGCCACCCACGGTGCGGGCAAAAAAAATTACCACGATTCACGATCTGTCAGTTTTAAAATTTCCTGATTCGTATGATAAGAAAATTAAATCAGTTCACACCCGAAAGTTACAATGGGCACTAAAAGAGTGCGATGCCATTTTATGTGATAGTGAAGCAACGAAACGGGATGCGATGGAATTACTTGGAATAGAGAAAAATAAATTGCATGTTGTGTACCTTGGAATTTAACTTTTGAGTTGAATATTATGTTAATCGCAGTTGATGGATATGAAGCAAGTGCTGATAACCGGGTGGGTGTCGGGCGGTTTGAGGTTGAATTGCTGAAAGGGCTTTATTCAGTGGATGAAAAGAATTCGTATCGTATTTACACACCGCGTGCTCCAAAGCCAGATTTACCACGCACATCAAAACATTGGAAATACAGAATTGCTTCATTTAACCGGCTGTGGAGTCAAGCAGCCCTGCCGTTCTATACGATGATCGATCGTCCGAAACCGGACGTGTTTTTCTCGCCCGTTCATTATGCACCACGATTTATAACTATTCCTCTTGTTTTAGGTATCATGGATCTCTCCTTTTTATTTTTTCCTGATATGTTTCGCTCTCGAGACTTATTCAAGTTGAAACAATGGACCATGTATTCAGTCAAAAAGGCAAAACGGATTATCGCCATTAGTCAGTCCACAAAGAATGATATACTGAAGAAATACCATATATCACCTGATAAAGTTACGGTTATTTATCCAGGAATTACGAATT
>MGAO01000041.1:19278-19933 GCA_001788215.1 Candidatus Roizmanbacteria bacterium RIFCSPLOWO2_01_FULL_40_14
AATTGTTGGTGACTATATTCTCTACGTGGGTACGCTTCAACCGCGCAAAAACATCGTTCGCCTCATTGAAGCATTTCATTTAGTCAGCAAACGACAAACGGCAAATGGCAAACGGCTCTTACAACTAGTTATCGTGGGCAAAAAAGGATGGTTGTACGATACCATATTTGCGAAAGTTAAGGATCTGGGAATTGAAGATCGTGTTATTTTTACCGGATTTGTTCCCGATGAAGAATTGCCGGTACTCTATGCACACGCCACGTGTTTTTGTCTGGTAAGTCTCTATGAAGGATTTGGTTTTCCCGTGTTAGAAGCCATGAAAGAAGGAACACCGGTCGTAGCTTCTAATGTCAGCAGTTTACCCGAGCTTGTTGCAGACGCCGGTATATTGGTAAACCCGGAAGACGTTACCGATATAGCTCACGGCATTATTGATGTGTTAAAAATGAAAGATGAGGATCGTATGAAGCTTATAACAAGAGGGAAAAAACAGGCGGCAAAATTTACGTGGGGAAAAACGGCGCGTGAAACATTGAACGTGCTGGAGGAGGTTGGAAATGAAGGATAGAACCGGAAAAGAATTGTCAACACAGGAAGTTTTAGAAAAAGGGATTAACCGGATGGGAAGCATTGGTGAAGATTTTAATCTGATGCT
>MGAO01000042.1:0-18830 GCA_001788215.1 Candidatus Roizmanbacteria bacterium RIFCSPLOWO2_01_FULL_40_14
AATAACCGGCTCATCAAGACGATCACCTTTTCGATAACCTTCTCTAAATTCATGCCCGTAAATGTTCCGAGCTCCTTGCGCATACAATCTCCAGAGTGCGGTACTTGTTTCTCCCGTAATGTAGCCCCGTACAACTACTTCCACGCCAAGCGGCTCAGCTGCTTTTCGTACGATCATAACGTTGGGATCGGGGGCGGAAATCATATGATTTCGGAAACCTTCCTTGTTAAAAACGGTAAACCAAAACGCTGAAATTCTATTATTAACTTCACCCGTGCATGGGACTGATCCTAGCACGCGATCGAACGCCGATTTGCGATCTGTTGTAATCAGAGCTAACTGAGCATCGCCTTTATCCAGAATATCTCGAACCTTTCCTTGTCTTTTCTGTATTTTCCATGATTCTGGAACCTCAAATTCTATAAATGGATCTGGTAAATATCCCTGTAATAATTCTCCTGTCATATAATCACCTCCTTTTAATTAACCCTTTCGTTCTGCTGCATAACCTTCCCATCTCTCGATGGCAGAAATTTCATCCAATCCAAGTTCAGATCCCTTAATTTCTTCACCTTCTTGTAATACATGAATTGTTCTTTGTTCGGTATGATATTCCAAATATCGAGTGAAAAAATCGTATTGCCCGAAAGAGTTTACCCGCGGCTCGCTACCAATACCCAAGCCTTTACGGTATACAATCGTTTCTTTTCCCGTGTCAGCAGCAATAAGATTTGGCAGAATTTCTACGCAGTCCCCATCAGGGATGATAATGTCGGGACGTGTATTAGGATGTTTAAATAACACTTTTGTTGTCATACGCTATTTTGTTAAAAATACTTACCGTACGTAATTTACTACTTGTTCTAATATTATTAATCCATGCGGCTTAACTATTTTTTCACGTCTATGATTTATATAATTAGCTAAATGAAGGAAACGCTCGGGATGAGGCATTATTCCCGTTACCTGACTATCGCTTATACCCGCTAAATTATTGTCTGATCCATTGGGATTGAACGGAAACTCATCAGTTGGTTGTCCATCAATATCGCAATATGTCCATGCAGCAATCCCGCGTTGTTCTATCTGCTTCAAAATTTCTTTATCTGCCGTTACAAACCTTCCCTCACCATGGCTAACAGGGAGCATAAGCGTTTCACCATTTGAGAGATGCATCATATTTTCAGGCTTTAGTCTCACCCAACGTGATTCAAAATTTCCCGACTTATTTGGCGCAAGTGTCGCTACTTTTTTATCACGTGCACTCGGAAAACCGAATGGAAACCCCATTTCCACTAATGTCTGGAATCCATTACAAATACCAAGTACACCTTTTCCATGGTGAATGAATTCAACAAGTTTGTCAGAAAATTTTAGTTCAAGCTCTAATGCCAATATTTTTCCGGCACCAAAATCGTCACCAAAACTGAAACCGCCGGGTAGAGCCAACAACTCAAAATCTTCAAGACTCACTTCTCCACTGAGAAATTGATTAAGATGAACGATTTCGCTTGTTGCACCGGCTAGTTCAAGTCCGTAGTTTAGATTTTTATGATCATTTGCACCGGCCGTTTCGAGAACAGCAGCACGTGGTCTATGGAGCACAACCGGTGGCTGTATAAATTGTTCGCTACTAGCCATATAGTTCCTGGAATGGACGCTTCCACACTTTTCTTACAGAATCTAAATCGACTGTGGTAACGTTCTGATCGCCTAATGTAATGGAGAGTTTTCTCTCGGAAACTGTACGGCCTATAACAGCGTGAGGTACCGGACCAAATAATTCCTCAATCTCTTTTTCATCCGCCACTTCTATTACAAAAGAACCTGCCGTTTCATTAAAGAGCGCAAAATCCGGCCGTGAGGCACCCAAACAATTCAAGTCTATTTCAGCCCCACAGTCTCCACCAAAACACATCATTGATATTGCTGCAGCTATACCACCTTCGCCGTTTGATTTACAGCTTTTTACTTTTCCTGCCTGAATTGCATCATGTATTGCACGGAGTGATAATGGAAATGTTTTGGTATCCAGCTGTGGTATGTGGGAATTTTCAATATGTGCGGTACGTGCATATATAGAGCCACCAATATGTTCAGTATCCATTGCTCCAACAACACATAATACGGAATTGGATGATTTTATATCAACACTCGTTGTTTTCATAACATCGGGAATCGTGCCAGCAACCGTGACATTGAGTAAGGGTGGATTTTTTATAACACCTTCTGGACCGTCGTAGAGAGCCTTCATACTGTCCTTCCCAGAGATAAAAGGAGCTTCTATTACACGAATCATTTCTTCAAGTGTATCAATGGTACGGTCAAGCTTCCCCAACGCCTCAGGATCCGTACCCGGCCAGACCACGTTGTCTGCCATAGCCATTTTGTCGGGATTTCCTCCATGGGCAACAAAATTTGAAATAGCCCGTGCCACCGCCCATCTCGTACCTTCAACAATATCTTCTTTCATAAGAAAGGGATTAACACCTTGAGCCAATACCATGCCTGCGGGTTCCCCAAAGCGCAAAAAAACAACTGACGCATCATTCGGTGCGTCAAAATATACTCCTGTGAATGGTTCCAGTGCAGTTTTCCCCTGAACAGTCATATCATACTGACGCAGCATTGGTTCTTTAGAACAGACGTTTAAATCACTCATAACATCCTCAATTGTTTTCTGCCAATCGGTAGGCTTTTCAGGAACGTCATTTTTTTCTTCTGTTTCGGTATAGACAACCGGCATTCTACGTTTAGGAAAGCCGTCGTGAAGAAAAGCCATTGGCAATTCTCCAACTACCTGTTCTTTGTTTTTAAGTCTCAATTGTTTATCTCCCGTAAATGCGCCAATCACATCGGCGGGTACTTCATATTTAAGGCATATCTCTAGAAATTTCTCTAGATTTTCCGGGGGAACTGCAAGAACCATTCTTTCCTGCGATTCTGAGAGCCATATTTCCCAGTCAGCAAGTCCTGCATACTTGAGGGGAACTTTATCAAGATGTACTTCGACACCGACATGCTCTCCTATTTCGCCAATTGCAGATGAATATCCTCCCCCGCCGCAATCAGTAAGTGCTCTATGTAACCCGGCATCTCGACACTCTTCAATTGCCGCGAACACTTTATTTTGAACAATAGGATTACCTTCTTGGACGGACGTTCCATCAACAAGTATCGTTTCATGAGTCATTGCACCGCTCGATACATTAGCGCCATGAATACCATCGCGTCCGGTTCGACCGCCTATAGTTAACAATAAATCTGCTGCCTGAGGTTCTCCTTTTTGAACATGCTCAAGGGGTATAACACCAGCAGCTATTCCCATAGACATAGGTTTTATGTATCCTGTTGACCCCAGTTCTGTGGAATCGGGGTCGAAAAGAATTTTTAGCCCATGAGTTGGAATACCCATTTTATTCGCAAAGTTTCTCTCACCTCGTGAATTTTCCAGAAGTAAATGTTTTGGGTGTAAGGCTCCTGCCGGAACCATCCCGCGCGGCATATAGGGAGAAGCTAAACAGTTTACCATCATACCGACCAAATTCTCTCCACCTCTTCCGGTTCCTGCTATATCACGCTCTACACCACCAACTTTAGTATCTGCTCCTGCAAAAGGAGCTATAGAAACAGGATGATTGTGTGTTTCCGGTTTAAATAAAATGGCATCTTTCCCGTTTCCTGCATCAATGGCACCGGCATTATCTTTGAAGGCGCTTACAACTCCAACTTTCTCATAGTAGCGTTCTGATGATCTTCGGAGACGATCCATACATGAATCTTTAACGACACCATCGGGGGTAACTAGTTCTGCTTTGAATGTTTTATGCACATTATGTTCACTTCTGGTCTGTGCAATGGTTTCGAGTTCAATATCTGTCGGCTCTCGCCCAATGCTTCGATAGTATTCCTGTACAATTCTTAATTCGTCTACATCTAAAAATAATCTTCGAATAGTTGAAAGTCTGCCCAATTCCTCAGCGGATAAATCGGTAATAGATATAGTCTCCACAGGTGTCGGATCACCACCGAGTAGCAGTGTCTCAGGAGGTTCTGTAATAACTCGTTCGAGCTTACTCGGCAAATACTTTTGAATCATTTCTATTTGCTCTAGAGTCAAATTTCCCTTAATTGAGTACACAGTACTCGTTCCAACTGCTTCAGGAGTTATGACATATAGACCGGCTACTCGTCTCATTGATTCTTCACGAGGATCCATTACTCCTGGTTTTTTTGCTATTTCTATCCGTACTGTATTTTTTTCGTCACCCTCTTCAAGTGGTTGATCAACGAATGATTCATATAGTATGGGATCTCTAAACACCTTTTTTTCTAATAACGCTGCTTCTTCCTGTGTGATACCTTGATATCTAAATATTTCAGCAGTTCCTATATGTACAATACCTTCAATGCCAAGCGCGTACATGAGTTCTTTTTGAACAGAATGTCCTCGTAAATCAGAAGCTTCTTCTATTAAAGCAACTTTTATTGCATGAAGTTCTGGCTTTGTTACTTCTTGTACTGCCATAATTAGCGTATTTGTAACGTATCCTCTGAAAAGATAATGCCTTTTGGTTCTATAATTACCTGTTTCGGTCCTTCTTCAACTATTCCAGCATCCCATGTCATAAAATTTCGTTTTTTGGCAATCTCTTGTACAAGAGCCGCCTGTGCAGAAGAAACATAGAAGGCAAATCCCGCACCATTGTTAAATGTTTCAAACATGTCTGTGTCGGTTAAATTTGCAGTTTCCTGAATTAGTTGAATTTCTTCCGGTACATCTGGAATAGTATGCATCCGATAGGTAAATGATTGACCCGCGCGCATGAGTTTTCTCCATCCATGACCAGTTACATTAGCCATATAATGAATACCAACACCAGCTTCAAATAAATCTTTCTGAAGTCCCGCATATAAGAGAGTAGGTTTTAATAAAGCTTCTCCATAGGTAAGCCCGCTGGGCAATCGGGTATGATACCTGTCGGGTAGCATACTTCCTACTTTACGGGCAAGTGTTAGACCGTTGTCATGTATTCCACTGCTTTCTACAAGAACAATATGATCTCCAGCTTCCAATTTTTGTCCAAGCGTTAATTGTTCTTTCGGCCGGATAATACCGATAAAAGCACCTGATAAATCTGAGGCATGTGGATACATAAGGCCTTTGAGCATTGACGTTTCTCCTCCACCATAAAATGCACCTACTTCATCGCATGCATCACCCCAACCGTCAATGAGCGCTTGATGTTTCTTATCAGTAAACCAGTTTTCTCCAGTTCCCCAATGAGGACCAATGAGAAATGTTTGTGCACCTACACAAATATTGTCATTTGCTCCGACCGCTACACTACTTTTTCCAATATTGTAGTAAAGCTGTTCATCATCGAAACCAGAGTTCGGATCATCGAGGATTAAATTTTTTGTACCTAAGCCCTCCATGGTAAAGGCCAAATGAAAATCTCCCATATCGATAACCGTTGCGGGTTCACCAATTGATTCCGCTATTAATTTAAATCCAAACCGTTCAAGATTTTTTGCCGTACGGAGTGCTCTTCCTTGCGCCTCAATCTTACCTGGATCCATTACTCGATAGTTAACCCCAGCAAGTTCATATGGATTAGGCACTAGCTCATTTTGATCAGGTTGTATCATACCTAAAATTAATTATTTACCCGGCTGGATAATGCATACGTGCCACATCCATTGCTGCCCACAAAAATTTTTCTTCGCAGTCCTCAACGAGTGGTACTTTTCGGTGATGTTCTACAATAGTGCCCAAATAGGCACGCATCAGAAATGCGATCTGCGTTTCATGTTCGACAGGAAGTACGCGCGCGGCAAGCGTCTCTGGCCTTTCAAATTTCTGAGCGCCAACAGGAGCCCGATATACAACGGCACCTTCGTCATATCGTTGAGTCACTCGATGAATAGTAGCTTCTGTTGGAAACTCTCGTCCCACTAATCTTTGAAAATATAACAATGTAGCATGTGCAGCCAATCCATGAATTCCCCGTCCACCCACATGCAACGGTTTTCCTTCACTATTCTTGTGATCTGGATCTAAAGGTGCCGGGTGCTGATTGTAAATTTCACCGACTTCGCTTATTACTATTTCTGGCGTCAGAGTAAGCCAGCCGTTTTGAGTCACGATATCCGGACTCCATACATTCAATTGTTTAAGCATTGCCCTTCCAAATAATTCTCTTCCCTCTTTTCCTTTCGGAAATTGCCTTCGATCGATGACCGCGTAGGGAACTTCAAGCCTGTTTGCTCGTTCTATAGCTCCAATTCCCTCACATCCGGCGATCATACCGACTACACGCAGCCGATCTTTTAACAAACCGTTTTTTGACGATTGAGTAATGGCTTCAAATGTAGATCCGCTACCTTGGGTAAATGAAACAAGATCAATTCTATTACGATGTCGTTCTGTCATAAAAAGTTATTACTCTGCAGTTCGTCAAAGAAGTTCTGAGGAACATGGTTCCAAGAATAATAAAACCTATAAGATAAGTCAAGAGGTAGTTTTATACTTAAGCTAATTCCTCTATTACTTACCCGGTTAATTTTGGCACGCTTACCCTATCCCCTCCGCTAATATAATACTTTCTCTGAGCATTTAATATCTTGACATTTACATGTAATGCATATAAGATACGTAAGTATCATACATTATATGAGGAGGTGATAACTTATGGAATTTGAATCTCGCATTGTTTTTGCACCAAATAGAGATCAGGGAGGAACTCAGGCAGCCGATGAAGAATTACGCCAGTTTCATCAGTGGCTAAACTCATTACGTCCAATTAATCAAAGTAGTGGAGATGATACGGTCAAGCCTACAGTATCAGAATCAGGTGCTTCAGAAGACTCTCTACCTGCACTTTTTGAAAACGGGCCATATTAATAAATAACATAAGAAGTGTTTATAGAACAACTCACGGTATTTATACTGTGAGTTGTTTTTATTTTGTTTCTAGGACCGTATAAAATAGGTAACTTGATTGGCCGGTAGCTTCAAAAGGGTAAAATAATTCCTGATTTCTTCTTTAGTACTTCCGTCTTTTTTCCATTTATTACTTAACAACTCAACCATCTCCCGTATTTCATGAGGGTGAATTACCCATGTATCTGTCGTGTATACAAAAAAATCAGGAGTAATAGTACTCCACGGCTTATAAAAAAATGTTGCGGTACTTATAGTTCGAGCTTTGGATTTCTGAAGATAATCGACAGCGACGTGTAGTGTTGCTCCTGAATCTGCTACATCATCGAGTACTAAGAGTTTTTCGCCTTTAACCGATATGGGAAGTGGCTGTTTTAGCTTAGGTGTTTTATTTGTTTTATAAATATCCGCATAAAATTCATATTGGATCGACCCGACGTTTTGGATTTTTGTGTAATCAGAAACAGCCCGTGCCCATGTCCATCCCCCTTTTGCCAGTGCAATAATACGGTCAAATTCTTTACCTGATTCAATAATCTTTTTTGATAGTTCAAAACAGAGCTCCCCCATCTCCTCCCACGTGGGGACAATAAACGATTGATTTGAAATGGTTATCTTTTTGAACGTCATTTAGTTCCTTCCAATTGTAGTTTTGACACTGTATATTCACCTATTGATGGTGGATACACACCTGTTACACAACCCATACATAATCCCACATGTTGTCCAACTACCTCATCAATTACTTCCTGAAATTCATGAGGCTTTAAAAACGCAAGTGAATCTACCCCTAAATGTTTTGCAACTTCATCTACGTTTTCATTAAGCTCTCTATATATGAGGTAATCAGCTGTTTGAATATCGGTACCAAGTGGACATGAATGCTTAACAGGTGGCCAGGGAATACGAAGATGTACTTCACGGGCCCCATTATTACGAAAGTTGCCCACACGATTTTTAGTTGTATTGACTACACCACTGGTTGTATTACCACGAATGATAGAATCATCGACCATTGCTATGCTTGCACCAATCATCCAGTCAAAAGGACTATAGCTAGAGAGTCCAATTTCACTGCGTTGGCTGTTGTCTGGATTAATAAACCCTCGAAAGCTTCCATTAAGAGTACCATAGCGATTTTTTATCATCGAAGTTCTGCTGAACACAGGTCTCCCTAATACATTGGATAAACCTTCAGCATATCCTTCAGCAGAAGATTTTGCAGATTCTGGAATATATGTTACATAGTCAACATTGTTAGCTGGATAATGTAGGGCTAGATGATACCCGAGTTTTCGTCTAATTTCGTCTATTTGAGTTCTCTCCTTGAACCGTCCGTCAGCACGCATAAGATAAGCTAATTCAAGTCCACAAAATGCTTCAAATATATCGTCTGTCCATTGCCATCTTTCTAATCCATCTTCATTACAACGTAACATTTCTCCTGGTAGAATCTCATCCCGTATATGATCACCTAATATATTAAATGCTTGAGTTTCGGAAGATATAGCATAACCAGTCTTGCCACCTCTATTAAACATGGCAACAAAAAGTGGTCTATTGCCGAACGCATCGCGTGCTGCATATAGTGTATCTTTCGTTATGATTCCTAAGCTAAATGATCCTTTACTACTTTTAAGTGTATATTCTATTTTTTCTTCCCATGTATCCCCAGGTGCATTCGCAATAGTATGCACCATGAGTTCACTGTCTGTTGTTCCTATACACTGAACGCCTAGAGTGTCGAGATTCTGCTTTAGTTCCGGTGAATTAACAAGGTTACCATTTTGACCAAGTGCTACTCCCCCTGACTCACATTTTGCATAAAATGGCGCAGCATTTTCAATTACTGAGGATCCTGTAGTTGAGTATCGATTGTGTCCTATTCCTACATGACCATCCATTTTACGTCCCTCTTTTTTGTATTTTTGAAACGCACTTCTTACGAGCCCCATCTCAGTAAATGGTGGCAGTACTTCCTGACCATTTCCAATAGCGAGGCCGTATGATTCTTCACCACGATGTTGATTTAGAAGTGAACCGGCAAAAATAACGTCAGTAATCGTTGAACAATTCAAATTATTATCTAAGCCTTGTTTTGGAATCCAAATACCAAATACTCCACATTCAGTTTTTATTGATTTTTCTGGACTGACAACGGACTCGAATTGCGTACTTTCATATTTCATAAAAAAATCCCCGCTTGCGCGAGGAATGAATCGGATTACTCCAATTGGTTAATAAAACAATAATACCAATAGTTCTCTATGCTATTGTTATTCAAATAACTTTTGGGGAATGGTTATAGGTTTATAGTAAATTGCTTCGGATTATTTGTCAAGTCCTAAACAAGCGCCTATATATTCTATAAACAGCGGGTGTGGAGACAGGGGACGAGATTTATACTCGGGATGTCCTTGAGTTCCCAGATAAAACGGATGTGTTTGTTTAGGTAATTCAATAATTTCGGCTAAATTTTCAACAACTGAACGGGCTGAAATAATAAAACCATTTTTTTCAAAATCCTTTGTATAGTCATCGTTAAATTCGTATCGATGGCGGTGCCGCTCACTCGTCAGTCCCTTCGATTTATCGATGAATCCGTTATATTTTTCATAGGCATCCCACGCATGGGTACCTTTTTTAACAATCGCCTCCCAACCGCCTAACCGCATCGTTCCGCCATAAGAGCGGCGCTTCATAAATTCTTCCTGAGCCGGCATGAGATGAATCACTGGGTGCGTCGTTTTTGGGTCATCTTCGGCAGTATGGGCATCTTTCCATCCGATAACATCCCGGGCAAACGAAACACAGGCCAGCTGCATACCATAACATAAACCTAAATACGGAATTTTGTGTTCGCGTGCATATCCGGCTGCCGCGATCATCCCTTCAGCACCGCGCTCTCCCCACCCGATAGGAACAATGATGCCGTCTGTATCTCCAATAATTTCTTTGAGCGAATCATATTTATCTTTCTTGTCCCTCGAAGCTTTAGCGAAGTGGGACTCAACTTTTTCAGCACTAATCCATTTCGTCTTAATATCTACATTATGATGCCACGCAGCATGTTGCAGTGCATCGAATAATGCTGCATAAGAATCACGCAATTGATATTCTCCCGTGGTAAAGTATTTTCCGACGATGGCAATATTTACGGTCTTACCTGACCCGCCTGCATCGCTATGCGAAGCATTGCGGGCAGGTTTTCTAATCTTCTTGACCCGATCGACAAATGATTTCCATTTTGAGATATCTTCGCTTCTTCTCTCTAAACCCAGTCTGGATAATATATTCGTATCAACAGATTGTTCTTTAAGCATCAGTGGAACTTCATACACCACATCACAATCTGGAGCAGAAACAACATCTTCTGGATGTACATTACAAAAAATAGCAAACCGGTCTTTTCTCCGTTTGTCCATGGGCTTTTCAGAACGAGCAACAATAAAATCTGGCTGAATTCCCATGGAGTTTAGAGTACGGACTGATAATTGTATGGGTTTTGTTTTTGGTTCTCCAAGATGTCGAGGGGTCGGCATATACCCTACATGGACGTGTACGACGTCTCCGGGATTTTTTAATGAAAGTATACGTGCCGCTTCATAATAAAATATATTTTGATATTCTCCAGCGGTACCGCCCAGTTCTACAACTGCAATTTCTCCGCTGTTTTCCTTTACCGCCTCATTCCAGCGTTTCGTAATTTCATCGGTAATATGAGGAATTGCTTCAACGTCTTCACCGTCATATTCAAACCGTCTCTCTCGCTCAATCACGGTTTGATATATTTGACCCATGGTGATAAAGTTTTTTCTGCCGACATTTTTATTGAGGAATTTTTCGTATGTTCCTAAATCCATATCTGCCTCAGTCCCGTCTTCACATAAAAACGGATCGCCATGTTCAATGGGATTGATGGTACCCGCATCAACATTCAGATAGTTCTCACATTTTATGGGAGTAACTTTATAACCTGAGGATTGCAGAAGAAGTGAGATTGAGGCAGCAGTGATACCCTTTCCGAGTCCCGAGATGACGCCTCCTGATACAAATATATATTTCATCCTCACGGGAGTAAAGTATACTAAAGACGAGTTGAAATGGCAATAAGCAAGAAAAATCCATCACGATTACGTTTATTCAGGATAGATAGGAGTAAGAATAACTTCATTAGAATTTGCTTCTTGCTCAATCGCACTCAAGCGTAACACATGCTCTCTCATCTTTGCCGCAATATCTGTATGGATAGCAAGTATTTCTTCATCAGTTAAATGCATTACTCTTCCTTCTGCATCGAGACGAGCGTATAGTACATCAATTTTTGAGCTCATTACAGGTTCCTTTCCGTCTCTTGATTCAGTCATAAAATATTACCTCATTTCTGTTTCGCTTATATATGAATTGATATTATATATTATTGCAACTACTTATTCAATGCTCTGCAAGACAGCCTCACATGGGCCAGTTCTAAACTTTCGCTCAGGTACATCCTCCATCCATTTATCCGTATGAATGATTTCGCCGTTTTGGCGGATCAAACCTGATTTGCATTCCCAAATATTAGTAGGTGTAAATCCTTCTCGGACCAAACAGCCAAGAGGGCACTGTGCATTACAGATAAATACTTTTTCGTGAGTTATCATACAGAAGTTCTGAATTTTCTCCTTCTCAACACTTTCAAATCAACGAGAGAGCTTCGAAGAAGCGCATAGGCTGCTTGGATATCTTCAGGAGTAACGCCTTTTTTAATAGCTTCTTCTGCCTCCTGCTTTGCGTTAAGAATTGCTTTCTCATTGAGCTCTTCAGCTTTGTAGGCACGGGTAACCAATACCGTTGTTTTAGTAGGTGTTACTTCAATGAATCCGCCGCCGATAGAGAGATAATAATCTTCATTTTCATAGTGAAGCCTAACTTCACCTTCGGTCAGAGAAGCAAAGATAGGCACATGATGGGGCAAAATAGTAATTTCTCCATCAGTAGATGGAACGGAAACCAATTCTACTTCCTGGGTGAGAGCAAGACGCTCGGGAGTTACTATATCTAGTGAGAATGTCTTCATATTGTTTTATTCGCGTCATTCGTATGCATATTCGTATCATTCGCATCGTTACTTCACTTCTTCAATAGTGCCTTTCATATAAAAGGCCTGTTCGTCTTTGTCATCATGCTTTCCTTCGAGAATCTCTTTAAATCCTCGAATAGTATCGCTTAAGGGAACATATTTCCCGGGAATAGCGGTAAAGTTCTCCGCAACAAACATTGGCTGCGTGAGGAATCGTTGAATCTTCCGGGCACGGGCTACCGTCTGTTTATCTTCATCTGACAATTCTTCTATCCCCAAAATAGCAATAATATCCTGTAAATCTTTATATCGTTGTAGTACCTTTTGAACACCCCGGGCAACTTCATAATGTTCCTGCCCTACAATATCGGCGGAAAGTATACGAGAATTTGATGAAAGCGGATCAACAGCCGGGAAAAGCGCCTGCTCTGCCAATGATCGTTCAAGCGAAATCGAAGCGTCCAAGTGAGCAAAAGTAGCTACCGGAGCTGGATCGGTATAGTCATCAGCAGGAACATATACTGCTTGCAGTGACGTGATTGAGCCCTTCTTTGTTGACGTAATCCGCTCTTGGAGAGCCGCCATTTCTGATGCAAGATTTGGCTGATAACCAACGGCTGATGGGATACGACCTAACAGCGCTGACACTTCCGATCCTGCTTGAGCAAATCGAAAAATATTATCGATAAAAAGAAGAACATCTTGCCCCTTTTCATCACGGAAATATTCCGCCATCGCTAAGCCCGCTAGCGGTACCCGCAGACGTGCTCCAGGCGGTTCATTCATCTGTCCAAAAACCAATGTTGTCTTGGGCAATACTCCTGCATCTTTCATTTCAAGATACAAATCATTTCCTTCACGAGTTCGTTCCCCGACACCCGTAAAAACAGAAACTCCCTTATGAACCGTGGCGACGTTCCGAATCAGCTCCTGTATCATGACCGTCTTACCCACACCCGCTCCTCCGAAGACGGCTACTTTTCCTCCTTTTAAGAAAGGTGCAATAAGATCTATTACTTTCAACCCCGTCTCAAGAATTTCCTGCTTTGGATTTTGTTCCATAAGCGTTGGCGCGGACCGGTGAATCGGATATCGTTTTTTGGTGATTGGATCGGGCATACCGTCAATAGCATCGCCCGTCACATTAAACATTCTCCCTAATGCCTCTTTTCCAACAGGAACTGAAATGGGCGCACCGGTGTCAATAATCTTCATGCCTCGTTTCAAACCATCAGTTGAACCCAATGCTATTGCACGGACTTTTCCTTCGCCCAAATGACCCGCAACTTCAAGTGTCAGTTTTTGCTTGTAACCCTTGTCACTGACGTGAAGTGCATTAAAAATAGCCGGTGGATTATCTCCCGGAAAAAATACATCCGCTACTGCTCCCATAACTTGTATGATTACTCCTATATCCATAGTTACCTCATGCTCTCCCGAGCGGTAACAATATCCGCAATTTCAGTTGTAATATTCTCCTGACGGAGTCTATTATACGCGAGCGTTAAATCTCCAATTAAGCTTTTTGCATTGTCCGTTGCATTTTTCATAGCGACCATACGAGCGGAATGCTCCGATGCTTCCGCCTCTAAAATAGCGCTTCTTATTAGTGTTTCAACATAGTGCGGTAAAAGTTGATTAAGAACCTCGCGAGCTGATGGTTCAATGATAAATTCACTCCATTCAATATGCTGTTTTTCGCTTTCCTGACTTCCCAATTCAGGAACTGCCAGTGGAAGCACGGGCACCATGATCGGCTCCTGCTTCAGAGAACTGACAAACCGATTGTAAATGATATAAACCTCTTTATACGCGCCGTTTAGAAATCCTTCAACAAACAACTGAGTAACCGGCGCAACGCTCTGTATTATTTGTCCCTCAGAAAAGTCCGCTGAAAGATCCCATCCTGATCGAATAACGAATCTCTGACCCTTTTTACCGAGCGTAATAAACTCAGCTGAATCGGCATGAGATAACCACTTGAGAACATTTCTGAAAAGACTGGTATTCAAGCCACCGCATAATCCCTTGTTCGTCGAGATAAGGACAACCATTGTTTTACCGTCTGGATTCCCCATCCGTAACAGTGGATGCAACGTCGGATCAATACGCGACGCCAGTTCTCCAACCGCTTCCTGAATTTTTTCGCGGTACGGTTTACCTTGCCGGGCAACTTCTTGTGCCTTTCTCATTTTGGCTGCCGAGACCATTTGCATGGCCTTGGTAATCTGTGAAATATTTTTAGCAGATTTTATTCTTCCTTTGATTGCTCTAATGGTTGCCATAATTCAAGAAATTTATTAATATGCGTTTCCAAGTCTTTCTTAATGGTATCCGTCAACTTTTTCTCTTCTCTGATTTCTTTAAGTACTTTGGGTGCATAATCCCGCATATACGCACGGAACTCTTTTTCAAATTCAGTAATTTTGGTGACGGGAATATTCGTCAACATACCCGATGTTCCGGCAAAAATAACGGCGACCTGCTCTTCCACGGGAACCGGCTCAAAGAGCGACTGTTTGAGAAGTTCAACCATGCGTGACCCTTGTTCAATACGCTTTTTAGTCTTTTCGTCTAAATCTGATGCAAATTGTACAAATGCCGCAAGTTCTCGATATTGTGCTAAATCAATACGAAGCGTGCCGGCAACTTTTTTCATGATCGGTATCTGTGCAGCACCCCCCACACGAGAAACTGAATTACCGACATTGATAGCAGGACGAACTCCCGAATAAAACAAATCTGATTCGAGATAAATTTGCCCGTCAGTAATAGAAATAACGTTGGTTGGAATATAGGCAGAAATATCTCCTGCCTGTGTTTCAATGAAAGGAAATGCGGTAAGCGATCCGCCTCCTCTTTTTTTATTCAATTTACAGGCTCGCTCAAGGAGTCGTGAGTGCAGATAGAAAATGTCTCCCGGATACGCCTCGCGGCCGGATGGTCTGCGTAGCATCAATGAAACTTCACGATATGCCCACGCATGTTTGCTCAAATCATCATAAAAAATAACGGCTTCTTTTCCTTTTTCAAGAAAATACTCACCGATAGCACAGCCGGCATATGCTGCCAAATATTGCAAAGACGCGGGCATGGATGCATCGGCTGAAACAACGACCGTATAATCCATCGCCTTGTATTTTTTAAGCGTATCAATAACCTGTGCAATACGGGATGTTTTTTGGCCAATGGCCGCATAAATACATATAACACCCGATTTTTCCCGTCCTTGATTAATAATTGTATCAAGAGCAATTGACGTTTTTCCCGTACCACGATCACCAATAATGAGCTCCCTCTGGCCGCGCCCCACCGGAATCATTGCGTCAATAGCCTTAATACCCGTCTGGAGTGGTGTATTGACCGGCTCTCTCTCAATAACGCCCGGCGCAATTTTCTCAAGCGGCATATAGCGATCCTCTTTAATTTTCCCTTTTTGGTCAATAGGGCGGCCGAGCGGATCAACAACACGCCCCAATATTTCATCACTTACAGGAATTGAAAGAAGACGACCGGTTCCTTTTACCGTATCACCTTCGCCTATTTTTTTATAATCTCCCAGTACCACAGCACCCACTGCGTCTTCTTCAAGGTTGAGTGCTAGCCCGTATACATTGTGTGGAAATTCGAGTAATTCTCCTGACGCAACGGTTTCAAGCCCTTGGATTCGAGCTACGCCGTCAGCAATAGAAATAATATGACCGACATGTTCAACACTTGTTGAAGGTTGATAGTGCTCTAAAGCCAATTCCAATTCTTTTAATGTATTTTCAAGTTTCATATGCCTTTTGTTTTATTTCTGTCAGTTGTCGCTTTAAACTTTGATCGATAATTATGTCGCGAAATTTAATAATAAATCCGCCAATGATTTTCTTGTCAATCTTATTGTTAAGTATTACTTTTTCTTTTAACCGCTCCTCAAGTGACTGTTCAATTTTTTCTATAAACTCTTTTTCGAGTGGGATCGCGGAAATAATCTCACCCTGATTACCGTACATCTCAAGATATCTTTGCAACTTCCGAATGATCCGCGGCAACAATAGAATCCGTTCCTGATCATTCAAAGAAGATATAATCTTAACAACGATAGATTCTACTTTATCTTCACTTTGTACGCTCATATTTATTTCTTACTCAAATCAGCAATCGCTTCTTTTACCAAGCGCTCCTGACTTTTTTTATCTAATTTTTCACCTAATAGTTTCTCGCTGATTAATACGGCATATTGTAAAGATTCTTGTTTTGCCTGTCCGAATAGTTTCTCGCGCTCTCGTGCTACTTCTGCAAGCATTTTATCGCGCTCTTCTCGAATTTCTGCTTTAGCTTGCTCCATTATTTCCCGTTCTCTTTTTTTTGCCTCATCAACGGCTTCTTTTACAATACGTCTTTCTTCCGCACGAAGTTCAACACGAAGTTTCTTTCCTTCCTCTTTCATCTCCTCAGCACGTTGTGCCATCTGATCTTTTAACTTCAAACCTTCTTGTATCTCTGCACGGCGCTTATCGAGCATGCCGAGGATAGGCGTATAGAGAAAACGCTTGAGCACAAAAACAAGAATTGCAAAGTTTATGATTTGCGCACCTAATTGTATTGGATCTATTCCGAGTCCTTCCATAATAATTTTCTCGGCAGTATACCGATGACCCGTTAAAGCGTCTCCGATATACCGCCCGCAGAATTATACGAACTTAATAATCAGCGCAATGACTAAAGCGTAAATTGCGATTGCCTCCGCAAATGCAATTGCTAAAATCATATTAATACGAATCTTACCTTCTGCTTCAGGGTTTCGGCCAATTGCCTCCATTGCTTTTCCTGCCAACATACCAATACCAATACCCGGACCGATCGCTCCGGCTCCAATGGCAATTGCTGTTGCTAATAATCGTGTAGCTTCTGCGTCCATATCCTCACCTCCTCTTGTTTAATGATGCGTCTGTGTCGTCGCAATAGATAAAAACACTGCCAATAACATTGAAAATACGAGTGCTTGAATAAATCCGACAAAAATTTCTAAGCCGATAAAGGGCAGCGGTGCAATAATGGGAATAAGAGAGCCTACAATGACCAGCAATACTTCACCGGCGAATATATTACCAAACAAACGAAATGTAAAAGAGATAACTTTTCCTACTTCGCTGATGAATTCTAGCAAACCAACAAAAAAACTAATAGGATCTTTAAACGTAATAAATTTACCCAGATAATTTAGGCTGCCTAACGCTTCCATACCCCAGTATTGTAACATTGCCATTGCAATGATTGAAAGAGCAAGTGTTGTATTAAGATCTGCTGTTGGCGCGCGAAATAACGGAATATCAAACGGTCGACTGCTGTGTTCTTCTACTTCTGTCTGTTCTGTTTGGGAAATCGGTTCGGTGGAGTGTGTCGAGGTTACTGCGTTGGTGATTTGCTTCTTAATTCCGATAGTTCCTACTCCCGGAAGAAGACCGCTCCAATTGCTAATAATGATGAAGAGAAAAAGTGTCGCGAGGAGAGGAAAGAATTGATTTACTTTTTCATCCAGAATAGATTTAAATGTCGCATGGAGACCATCAACGACACCTTCCACAGCAACCTGTGCAAGACCGGGAATAAAACGTAAATTTTGTGTGAATATGAAAGAACCGAATGTTAGAAAAAGCATAACAAGCCAGGTCGTCAGGAGTGTATTGGTCACGGGCAGGGCACCCATGTAAAAAAGAACTTCACCTGATAACGATATGTGAATCATTTATGTATTATCTCCTCTCTTTGCTAGTTCTGCAAGTTTTAAAAAACTGATAATAAGACCCATAAACAAAAGCCCGAGTGTAAATCGTGGGGCAGTTTGAAAGATTCGGTCAATGAATACACCAGCTAGAGCGCCGCCCGCTATGGGCAATACCAACGAAACACCGAGTCCAAGCGCTTCTGATAATAGCTTGTTTTCTAATAGTCGTTCCTTTTCAGTCTTTTCTTTTTTTTGAATTATCTCTTTTGAAAGCTTAGCCGAACCTTGGTGCAATTTTATGATGTTACGCTTCATACGTCAAGAGGGTAGATAGTATCTACTAAAATATTTAGTCGATCATCTCTTCTATCTATTTTTCCACTGATTAACAAGGCTGCATCCGGGAACCAAAAACTTTTCGTCTCTGCATATATTTTTGGGAATACCACCACATCAATCGTACCATTGAGATCTTCTATCGTCGCAAACAGCATTTCGTTATTATTTTTGCGGGTGGTCACCCGTTTAATTCTCGTGACAATTCCGGACATTTTAACAGAAGTGCCAGTCGGCATTTCGGCAATGTCAGTACTTGTTTGTACAGGCGTAGTCAGCTTTTTCAGTTTTTCTGCCAAAGGATGCTCGGTCAAATAAAATCCCAGCAATTCTTTTTCAAGATCGAGAAGCTCTCGTTTTGAAAACTCTTCCATATGAGGAAGCGGTGGCACGGGATCTTGTATTTCTTCTCCGAACAATGACTCTTGTGGGCCTTCTTTCTGTTTTTTCTTTCGTTGTGCCCATGACATGCTGTCCGGCAATACCGTCAGGAGTGGCGCTCGCTTGCCATACTGATCAAAAGCTCCTACTTTAATGAGACTTTCCAATGTTTTTTTGGTGACTTTTGACAAGTCGACCCGTTCAACAAAATCAGTAAATGACTTAAATGTCTGTTGAGAACGTGCGGATAAAATGCCTTCTATGGCTGCCGTTCCGACATTTTTGACCGCTGACAAACCAAACCGTATATTTGTTTTGTTTTCTATGGAAAATTCAACATTAGATTTATTAATATCTGGTGGAAATACGGGAATTTCCATACGGCGGCA
>MGAO01000042.1:18866-23778 GCA_001788215.1 Candidatus Roizmanbacteria bacterium RIFCSPLOWO2_01_FULL_40_14
GCGGCATTCATCGATGCCCCGCTTTAATTTTTCTTCTCGAAGGGGACCTGATGCTCCCTGCACTTCTGCGGTTAGCAAGGCCGTCATAAATTCGACCGGAAAATGGGCTTTCATATAGGCAGTCCAGTACGAGATCATGCCATAGCTTGCTGAATGTGCTTTATTAAATCCATATCCGACAAATTTTTCGATTAATGAAAATACTTTATGGGCAACTTCTTCACTATATCCTTTTGCAAGACATCCTTTGATAAACTTTTTCTTTTCTTTTTCCATTTGTTCTTGCTTCTTCTTTCCCATGGCAAGCCGCAGACCATCGGCCTCGGCCATCGTAAATCCGGCCATGAGTGATGCAATCTGCATACATTGTTCCTGATAAACGGCGATCCCATATGTTTCAGCCAACACTTCTTTAAGGTCAGGATGCGGGTAGCGTATTTTTTGTGGATTCTTTTTACCTTCAATAAAATCATCAATCCACTGCATCGGGCCGGGTCGATAGAGTGCTACCATAGCAGAAACATCAGAAAACTTTGTCGGTTTGAGATTTTTGCCTAATCGACGCATACCCGCTGACTCAAGCTGAAATACTCCGTGGGTTTCGCCTTTTGAAATCAAATCATATGATTTTTTGTCGTCGAGAGTAATTTGATCGAGATTCACCATTTTGCCTTGATTTTCTCTTGCAAAACTTATACATTTTTCTAGAATGCTTAAATTTCTTAAGCCCAAAAAGTCCATTTTCATGAGTCCCACGGCCATACCATCAGAGACCGCGTTTTGATCGAGGGAATACATATCATATTGGGTAACAATTTTTCCTCCCTTTGCTTCTTTTTGTAGCGGGACATATTCAGTAAGTGGTTTATCTGAAATAACCACACCGGCTGCATGTACTGATGCATGACGTGCAACACCCTCGAGTTTTTTTGCAAGGTCGATGAGTTTTTTCGTATCCTCTTCATTTTGGTAGGCTACCAGTAAATCAGAAGATTCTGTTAAAGCTCTCTCAAGAGACATCTTAAATCCCTGCTGTCCCATCGGAATCAATTTTGCAATTCGATCAGGCTGAGAATACGGCATACCGAGTGCTCGTCCAGCATCACGCACAGCGGCTCGCGCTTCCATAGTTCCAAACGTAATGATTTGGGCAACTTTATCTTCTCCATATTTATGAGTGACATATTCAATTACTTCATCACGCCGATCATCTGCAAAATCCATGTCAATATCAGGAGGCGAGGGCCGGTGTGGATTTAAGAATCGTTCAAAGGGTATATTGTGCAGAAGTGGATCTATATCAGTAATGCGAAGCGAGTAGGAGACAAGGCTTCCCGCTGCAGATCCCCGGCCGGGTCCAACCGCAATACCTCTGTTCTTTGCCCAGTTTACAAAGTCCTGAAAAATTAAAAAGTAGGTGGCGTACCCTTTTGAACAAATAACATCAAGCTCATAATCTAATCGCTTTAACATTTCTGGTGTAACTGCTTCATATCGTTTGGGTATACGCTCATGCGCCAATCGTCTCAAATTTTCTTCAGCGGTTTCTCCCTCGGGAAGTGGATAATGCGGGAGAATCCATTTGTCCGTCGGGATTTCGAGATTGCACTTTTCCGCTATCTTGATGGTATTTTCGAGCGCTTCGGGTAGATCCGCAAATACTGCTTTCATTTCCTCAGCGGATTTAAAATAAAAGTCGGGCGAATCTATCATGGACATCGGACGATTTTTTTCAATAATCGTATGCTGTGTCTGGATGCACAAAAGAATTTCCTGGGCGTATGCATCTTCTTTTTCGACATAGTGAACGTCGTTGGTAGCCACGAGTGGGATACCCAACGTGTGAGAAAGGTCTATAAGTTTTTTATTGAGAGCGGTGAGAAATTCAAGCTGTGGATGACGCTGAATCTCAATATAATAATCTTCACCAAAGAGAGATAAAAATTGTTTTGCAATTGCTCGTGCTTCCGTATCTTGATTATTCTGCAAAAGCCGCGGTACTAATCCTTGCGGACATCCTGAAAGGCAAATAACATCGTCATGATGTTCTTTAAGCAATTCGAAATCTATCCGAGGTTTGTAGTAATAGCCCTCAAGATGTGCCTTGGTCGTCAACTTCATGAGATTCTTATATCCATTGTGATTTTTAGCCAGAAGTGTCAGGTGATAGCGGTCTTTTTCAAATCCTTTTCCTTTATTGTTTCTGCTTTCTTTAGCTATATAGGCTTCTAATCCGATAATCGGTTTGATATCTGCTTTTTTTAACTCTTTATAAAATTTAAAGGCGCCATACATAGCTCCGTGGTCGGTTAACGCCATGGCGGGCATATTAAATTCTTTTGCTTTGGCTATCAGTTTATCTACTTTACACAGCCCGTCGAGAAGTGAATATTCACTATGGAGATGCAGGTGTACGAAATCGGACATAGACACGTTTATTATAACAAGAATTCCTAATTAAACTAATGGCGTCTTAAAAGTTTGAAGAAAGTTTCTATGTTGAGTTCATACTGATACACCAGTACGTTTTTCTAGTTTAGTAAATCGCTCTTCGTAATATTCTCCTGACTCCGCAACTTGCTGATCCAGTAAATCGATCTTTCCTTCTACTCTTTGAATATCTTGACGAATGAGTTTAAATTCTCTCTCAACTACTTCTTTTACTTTGGAAAGGTCTGTCCTTACGAGAGATAGGTCATCTTTAATCGGCTGAAGCTTTTGGTCCATTAGAATAGCGATGTCTTCAAGAGTAAATGGTGTATGTTTCATACAAATTAAGTATACCATGCACAGAGTAAAACTCATATCGAAAATTGATATAAGTTGCTGAAGATTGTTAACGGTGATTACGTCAATTTTTTCTGAAGTAAGTCGTGTACTTTTTTCACATCTGCCGTTCCTTTTGAGTACTTCATGACTGATCCTATGAGGACCCCAATTGCAGCCATCTTGCCCTTTTTAATATCATCAATTGCCTTGGGATTATCAGCAATCGCCTGATCAACCCATATACTTAATTGAGAATCATCTGTTACTATACTTTCTTTTTCTTTAACTAACGTTTCTACGAATTCTTTAGGGGAAACTACATTAATGTCCACCTTTTTATTAACGATCATAGATGTAATTGTTGCCCCTGATATGATTGTTCCCTTAGCTTGATCCAAGGCTTCAGAAGTGTAATTATACATTTTTGGATTCGAAGAAATAATCGTTGCGTTTCCAACAGCTATATTAGCCTTAACAAGCATTTCTTTTTTTATTTCAGGTAACATAAAACTATTTTCTCCCATTTTCTTTATTTCTATCTTAGAAAATCTAATGGGTGGAATATCTGGTTCAGGAAAATACCTATAATCGTGAGCCTCTTCTTTACTTCGTTGAGAAAAGGTAATTTTTTTATCTTCGTTATACCCTCTCGTTTCTTGATACAAAGTTTCACCTTTGTCTAAAGCTTGAGTTTGTCTTTCTACCTCGACGCTCAAAGCATTCTTCATAAAAGTAAAAGAGTTAATATTTTTTATTTCGACTCTATATGATGGTAAACCTTTTTGCCCTTTTTTCCTTAAAGAGACATTAGCTTCGAGTCTCATATGACCTTTTTCCATATCAGCCTCACTTGCTTTAATTTCTCGAGCTATTTTTTGAACTTCTTTTGCAAATAAAACCGCGTCTTCTATTGTTTTAAAATCTGGCTCAGTAACCATTTCTAACAAAGGAACTCCCGATTTGTTAAAGTCTATCCACGTTTTTCCATTTTTATGCATAGATTTAGCAGTGTCTTCTTCTATGTGAATTTCTCTCCAGCTAATTTCTTTCTTTTCATTTAAATGAGTCCACTTGAATGTTCCACTTTCACTCACGGGATAGTGCGGCGTTGTCAGCTGAAATGCTTTCGGTAGATCGGGATAAAAATAGTTTTTCCGTTCAAAAATAATTTCTTCCCGTAAGTTTGAACCAAGTGTCTGTGCCATAATCTGTGCCTTCTCAATAGCTTCTTTGTTTGGAACCGGCATCGCACCGGGAAGGCCCAAACAGATAGGACAGACATGGGTGTTTGGTTTAGATCCGAACGGTTCATTTTTACACGAACAGAACATCTTGGCTTTCGTATTCAATTGAAGATGAATTTCCAGTCCTAAAACAAGTTCGTATTTCATAATTGAATTATGTCATCGCGAGCGAAGCGCGGCGATCCCATCTGAGATTGCTTCGTCGTTACTCTCCTCGCAATGACATTACAAATCTGGTTTTCTCTCGTATAATTTTAACTCCCGTTCCAAAGCATATCCAACCTTGAACAATGTCTTTTCATCAAAATGGTTTCCCATGATTTGTACGCCAATCGGCATACCATCTGAGCTAAATCCTGCAGGAACTGATAAAGAGGGAATACCGGCAAGATTTGCCGGTCCTACTAACACATCCATTAAATAATTTTTAAGCGGATCATTCACCTGTTCGCCTATCTTGGGCGGCATAACCGGTGATACCGGAGCGAGTAGTACGTCAACCTTTTCAAATGCTTTTTTGAAATCTTCAATGATCAATGTCCTTACTTTCTGCGCCTTAAGATAATAGGCATCGTAGTATCCCGTTGACAAAGCGTACGTGCCAATCATGATTCTTCGTTTTGCTTCTGCACCAAATTGGTCTCGGGTAGCCCCAAATCGAATGCCATCAAATCTGCCAAGGTTTGAAGAAATTTCAGACGGCTGAACGATATAATAAACGGCGAGTGCGTATTCGGTGTGCGCCAGTGAAACAGATACTATCGATGCTCCCAATGATTCATACTTTTTGATGACAACCTCTGTTGCTTGTCTGATTTCAGCATCTACCCCATCCGTCATATATTCTTTTGGAATGCCGATTTTCATTCCCCTCACTCCCTCATCAATTCCTTCCAGAT
>MGAO01000042.1:23800-26904 GCA_001788215.1 Candidatus Roizmanbacteria bacterium RIFCSPLOWO2_01_FULL_40_14
TCGTAATGTGTCCAATTGAATCAGTTGATGATGCCATAGCAATAATTCCATAGCGCGAAACACGACCGTATGTTGGCTTTATTGCTGTAGTATTGGTAAATGATGCGGGTGAACGCAGTGATCCACCCGTATCCGTACCGCTTGCCACTATGCATAAATCTGACGCTATAGCTGCTCCTGACCCACTCGATGAGCCTCCGGGGATTTTTGTAAAATCGTATGGATTTTTCGTCGGGCCAAAATCGCTGTTTTCTCCGGTTGCCCCATGTGCGAACGCATCGCAGTTCAATTTTCCTAAAACAACTGCTCCCGCATCATGAGCGCGTTTCACCGCCGTCGCATCGTATGGCGGAATATAACCTTTGAGAATATTTGATGCGGCCGTCGTCTCGATACTCTTTGTTGAGTAAATATCTTTGTGAGCAACGGGAATACCAAAGAGCGGGTATTTTTTATTAATATGATTCAAATTATTTTCATGATGTATTAGCTCATCCAGTTCTTTTGCCCTCTTTCGAGCACCTTCGTAGTCAATAGTAATGAAGGCATTCAATTTCTTATTGAGAGAATCAATTCGTTTTAAATACGAATCAACCAGTTCTGAAACTGAAAGTTGTTTCTCTGTAAGTTCTTGTAACGTTTTTTTTATCATGACTTATTATTTGTCATTACAACAATTATTACTATGTCATTCCCGCGTAGGCGGGAATCTCTCGAGATCCCCGATTTCTCGGGGATGACATGTAAGATTATTTAATAACTTGTTCCGTCAGCACATATCCATCTTTCTTCTCTTTTGCATTTTTTAAAACTTCTTCGGTAGACAAAGTGTCTGCTTCTAACTTCTGTTCCTGAAAACGATTCTCATCAGAAATTGATTGGTATGTTGGTTTAACGGATGAAGTATCAACTTCATTCAGTTTATTGAAGTAGTTGAGTACTTCCGATAGCTGCGGAGTAAACCGTTCTATTTCTTCCTGGCTTAACGGCAGACGGGCAAGACGAGCAATTCTTTTGACCTCTTCAGGAGTTAGTGATGTTTTTGTTGTTTTCATAATCTGAATATTCTTCAAACAAAGGATTCTCGTTTCACTCGAACAGTATACTATTTGTATTATACTTCAAGCCTATTTAAAGAAAAAGCCCAGCTGACTCTGCTGTAATTCTTTAACTTCAGATCAATCATAGTGGTATTATAAGTGGTTAGCAATGAAAAAAATAATTGGCATTATTGCTCTGACGGCTCTTTGTGGTAGTTCAGTTCCTGTCTTTGCAAAAATTGCCCTTGAGATTTTTCAGCCCTTTACTCTTGTGTTTATTCGATTCTTACTTGCTACGATTTCACTACTGCCCTTTGTGAAACAGACAAATGAACTTTCTTTTGAAAATTTTAAAAAATTATTCTCTATTGCATTCATTGGTGCTCTAAATCCAATTTTACTATTTATTGCGCTTCAAACGACACAAGCATCGGTAACGCCCCTCATTTATGCTTCAGTTCCTATCATGTCTGCTTTCTATCTTCAATCGGTCAAAAAGCAGAAAATTACGAAAGATCAGTATGCGGGAATACTTATCGGCTTCACCGGCGTCTGCATTATTATCCTATTACCGTTAATTACGTCTCATCAGTATACTCCCCTTGAAATGATGTCGGGAAACGTGCTCATTTTGTTTGCATCCTTCGCTTTTATGCTGTATGGGTTTTATTCAAAAAGCAGACAAGTCAATCATGCAGTCTCACCCATTGCACTCACGTTTTATTTTTCGCTTGTAACGTTGCTCCTTTCCGCGCCTTTTGCACTGTATGAAGTAATTAAGGAACCAATTCTATATTCTGATATCAGATGGACTCATGTTGTTTCAGCTTTAGAAATAGGCATCGTGGGAACGAGTATATTTTATTTTCTCTACCAGTATTCACTAAAAATAAGTTCCGCCATTACGGCGTCGCTCTTTACCTATTTACAACCGGTTTTAACAATTCTTTTGGCAATAGCTCTCCTCGGGGAAAAAATTACCATTCCACTCATTATTGGCGCTGCACTCGCCGTCTATGGAGCCGGCCACGCTTCAAGAAAAAATAATCACTAACTCTCATCATCAGTTTCTACCCATTGCAGCGAGAGTTGGAAACAAATCTGGAGAAGTTAACAAAAGAGACAAGTCCTCAACAACTGCTACTTCTACACCTTGCTGGTTAACTATTACCGCTGACGCCATATATCTTTGTCTCCTTTGTTCATTCTCAGCTAGTGCAGTAATGTGCACTGATAATGAATCGCTGTCTCCAATTGAACTACTCCATATGCGACGACATGACTGCAATAACGGATGAGATACTGGTGAGACTTCGGGAAGTGTTTGAGAAATATCTGCTCCAATGGTTTGAGCTGCCAACTCTAAAATCATGCCAAATTCATGAGGCTTTATACCAGTCTCAGAAAATAGTGCTTCTGCCTCTGCTATTTCTTTCCCATCACGTAAAATGTCCGTCCGTCCGTTTGTTTCCCGGGCAGTGAGCGTATCACCGGGCACAACAATTCGGTGAAATTTTACGTTTCTCATCTCAGATATGCCATATCTCGAAAGGAGAGCCATAAATTCTACCATTCTATATCCGGGAAGCATTTTCATGCCGCGAAAATGTCCCATCGCATGATATTCTGTTATCAATAACTGCTGTCCTCCATTCTCAATAGGTGTCGGTTGTAATGGATCCACTTTATTTTTCCAATCATACTCACCTATATAGCCTTTTAAATGTTTGCGTGCACTAACCCGCAAAGCACCTTCTCCAAATACCCTATTTAAATAATCATTTGCTTCTATTGTCATAGTAAATCAAATCCGATTAATCATATAATCTCGTGCAGATAATTCCAGTGCATCATCAAGTTTTTCTAATACCATTTCGCTCCCATATTTTTTTTCAAGTGCTTTTTGGATCAACCAATCCGCCAGTTCTGGATTTTTTGGCAAGATAGGACCGTGTAAATAGGTCCCGATAGTATTTTTGAAGACTGCACCTTCCGTATTGTCAATTTCATTATTGCCAAGTCCTTTTATGACGCGTGCAAATGGTTCGATTTTACGACCTAAAT
>MGAO01000043.1:0-29130 GCA_001788215.1 Candidatus Roizmanbacteria bacterium RIFCSPLOWO2_01_FULL_40_14
TTAAGGCAGGTTTTTATATGAATAAGAATTCAGACAAAGTTTTAAAACGCCAACTAGAACACAAAATATCCAAATTAGACAAAGAAATTGACATTGTTCAGGATAGAGAACTTCCGAATTTAGAAAATAAAATTTTTCAAGCGGAGGGAATAGTTATCTTCTTTTACGGTATTGTGCTAGGTCTTTGTTTAAATTTGATTTCGAATATCATCAGTGAATTCGTGAATAGTTTCTCAAAGGTAATACAAATCGGATATGCGATAATTTTAACTCTTGTAACGATTTATTTGTTAAAAACGTCGCTAAGTTTTTTTAATCGAACGTACCTAAAACCCGCTCGAAACTTACTTAATAATCTTAAGAAATTGGAAAGTTATAAAGAGGATCTACTGAAATACAAGAAGACACTTAAAAAGGTTAGGATTTAGTAAAAATCGAGGGGGAGTTTCTCCTCACGAGGATAACAATTTTATCTCTTTCCACCTTTCCTTCAGTTCTCCAATCCATTCTGGATTTTCAAACGCTTCAATTATCGCAACGATTTCGGGTATACTATGTCAAAGTGAGCGGAGCTTAATCTTTATATTCCGCGGTAGTCCGCCAACTGGCGGACAGAACGCTGTTAGCTTCAAGGTTCGCTGGGTTCGTTTATTCTGAGCGAAGTCAAAGGACAAAATTCTGAGTAAGACCGAAGGAAATCCCTTGGTGTTATGTAGCTTATGCGAAAGACACCTAGTCGCGGAGCCGGTTTTATATTCGCTTGTTGACATCTCCGTAGTACTTATGTAAGATTTAAATGATGTTTGCGAAACAGAGCGGAAATCTCCCAATTCATTGGCCTCGTTTAGCTTCTTTGAGTCTTCTACTTTTCATTTTTGTTGTAGCTTACGTATTTGTTTTCCAGCACGGAGTACTTGCAAAAAACAACAATAATGAAGAGGATGCCAAAATCATTAAGATCAACCGTGGTGGGCACGAATTCCATACGAGTATTCTTAAGGAGGTTCCCGATCCCCAAGAAGGGCGGCCATCGAGGGCCGGCAGTCTCCTCGTCAAGTTCCACTCGGGTATTAGCGAGTCCGAGCAAGATCGCATCCATCGTGACGTTGGTGCCCTTAAAGTCGAACGGCTGTATCTTGGCAAGACACGCCGGGTACGGGTGCGAGAGAGCGAAGTTGCCCAAGCTCTTGCGGCCTATCGAGGCAGTACCGCTGTGGAGTACGCTGTGCCAGACCGCATTATGCGTGCAGTTCTGGCACCTAACGATCCTCGCTTTTCTGAACAATGGGGGATGGTAAAGATCAATGCTCCGGCCGCTTGGGATATCACGACAAGCTCACCGGGCGCTCGGGTGGCAATTCTCGACTGTGGAGTCTACGACAGCGCATCTTCATATATAAGTCCCGATGGTAGCGTCGGACATCCTGACGTCCGCGATAAAGTGATTTCGCGAATCAACTTCACGACTGCTCCTGATGCTGACGATTTTTGCAACCATGGTACTCATGTTGCGGGAATCGTCGCAGCCAGTACTAACAACGGCATTGGAGTTGCTGGTGTGGGATACGATGCGAGCATTGTCAATGTTAAGGTTTTGGGTGACAATGGATCGGGTTCTTTTAGCTGGATCATCAACGGCATACTCTGGGCAGCCGGCTGCGATACAGATCCTTGCGGGGCGCGTCGCGCCGAAATCATCAATATGAGCCTCGGAGCTACCGAGCCCTGTGATCCTTTAGTCCAATCGGCAATTGACAAAGCATGGGCACAAGGGATGGTTATTGTTGCCGCGGCTGGCAATAGTAGAGCTAGTGGGGCGATAACTCCGGCAAACTGCAATAACGTTATTGGGGTGGCTGCTTCGGACTCCAATGATAATAAAGCAAGTTTTTCCAATTTCGGCTCAGGCGTTGATGTGGCGGCGCCGGGTGTTAATATTTTATCTACAGACTACGTCGGCGGATATGCATCTTTTAATGGCACGTCTATGGCTTCACCTCACGTGGCTGGACAGGCAGCTTTGATTTGGACGACTGCCAATAATACTGGCAACAATGCTATCGTTAACCGCATTTTTCAGACTGCCAATGCTTCTGCCTTGGCCGGATCAACCTTTGGCCGAATTGATGTTTACAGTAGCGTTGCCAGCAACAGTTCTACTCCAACACCAACTCTGACTCTTATCCCAACGTCCACTCCCACTCCATCGCCTACTCCAATCAGTTGCGCAGCGCCAACGATCATAAGCCATTCCGATACCAATCCGACTAGAGGTGGTACTGTCTCTTTCGCATGGAATCCTGTTGCAGGCGCTTCCAATTATAGAGTGCAGAGACAAAATAACAGTAACAGCTGGTCGACGCGCACAACAACCAGCTCAACCAGCTTCACTGGTGGGGATGTATCTAATGACCCCAATTGGCGTGTATTTGTATATTCGGGTAGCTGCAGTCCGATTCCGGGTCCCGCCACAGTCTTTGATCCATAAGCATAAAATAAGTTCCAGCTTCCTCCATCCCTTGAAATAAAATATTAAGTTAATAATGGTAATTTGAAATCTGAATAGGGCACCTTAATGCTTTCCAGGTTTATATCTATTTCAATTTCTTTGTTCCTGAACATATCAATCAGGGGAAGCGCTTCTACGGTTTTCTATGGATTTCTTCGGATTCTACAATTTGTTAGAGGCCAGATACGATACTGGAAAGGTTAGGATTTTTTATTGAGCTCGTCAGTTATTACCTGTTGACCAATAGTATCCCATGCGGTAACGAAATCATTTGTTCCGCCTGTTTTTTCTTGCTCTGTACCAATAATTGTAGTTTGTCCAATCACTTCTGCGGCTTTTTTGACAACAGCTATAGCTGTTTGTAACTCAATCGAAAATTGTGCAAAATGTTCTGGATTACCGGGCATTTTCATATATGTTAGTTTAACATGTCAGTAGAAGGCTAATCCTTCAGTCAGGTTAAGCGTATAAAATTTGTCTCAACTCCCCAATATACCGTAAGTCTTGAAACGCCTGTATGACTGAACTGAAATCTATGGTTATATTAATCCTAATCCGCTGCTTTGGGAGCCAGATGGGACAAGAAGGTTCGAATAATCTCCAAATTAACCTCTTATACTTCAGTTTGATTCCGACTCTCGCTTATGATTTAATAGAATTAATACCTGTCCATGAAATTAAAAAGAATTGTTGTTTTTGTTTCAGCAATAATTGTTTCTTTTAGCATTTTATATACGACGGTTTCTGCAGAAGATAAAAGCACACCAGGTAGCATAATTCCAAAACTTTCTAAAACTCCCAACGATCCCGAGCTTCTTAACGGACATGTCTATCCTTTTTGGGGACCACCTTGTCAAAGATATACCTATTCAGTGGTTTACCGTGATAAGGAAGGTAGAAAACCAGAGTATATGAAGATTTACTTCAATGGTCAGATGATTGACATGCAACCCGCCTTCGATAAATCTACGGCGGGCAAGAAGGATTATCAAAAAGGAGTCAGATATGAGTATAAATATGTGCCGAATAAAATCGACTCTAACTTTTATTACTTTGAAGCATCAAACGGTCTTGGGAAAGCGCGTGCCTCCATTATTGATTCTCCGGATAACGGCCCTGTTCTTTTTACAACCCCTTTTGACAAAAATGAAATTGCCGTTGTTGAAAGAGATTCAGGAAAAAAGATTTTAAGCTTTTCTACTGGCGAAGAATGGGTTGGAGGAATTGCTCTATCAGATGATGGAAAATATTTGGCAGCCAAAACTTCAAAACACATCTATCTTTTTGATACCTCAAAACCCAAAGAGCCCTTGTGGAGTTTTAATTGTGAACAATGCAGAATTGGCGATGATGTAAAAGGAGGGATTGATATATCTGGTGACGGATCAAAGATTATCTCTGCTTTTGGTGAAAGAATTGCCTTATTTGATAAGTCTAGCAACAAGCCTCTTTGGATGTATGATAAGCCTGCGAATTCCTATAACGTGGCTATTTCTAAAGATGGTAAATATATGGCAGCTGCCACTGCCGGAGAAGAATCAAATCTGAATTCAAATTTAGTTATTTTATGGGGCGATAAAAGCGGAAAACCGCTTTGGCAGTATCACGCCTCCGGCAATTTCCATGATGTGTCTTTGTCAGATGATGGTAAGTTTATATCCGGTTCTACTGGTTGTCCTGATAGAAGGGCTTATCTTTTCTCCAGAGATTCAAACACTCCTCTGATTAAAACAGATCCCCTTACTCGCGACTCTCCCGTCCATAGGTCAAAAATTTCTTCAGACGGTTCTTTATTTGCTGTTGGAAGTGAGGCTGGCGATGGTGCAGTTTTCCTTTTTTCCAAAGATTCAAAAAATCCTGTTTGGAAATTCCCAGTCCCGCAAAGCAGCTCTGTAAGAGCGTTAAACTACACACCTGATGGAAAATATATTGGCGCTGCAACTTTTGACGGAGATGCTTATATTTTTGGTAAAAACAAAAACACCCCTATTGCCGAGTGGAAAGTAAACGCATCTTTGGGTGGAGTTGATATCGCAGATGACGGCAGTTTTATAGCCACTGGCGGAACCGATAATAAACTTTATCTTTTTGACAAAAATACAAAATTAAAAACAGAGATTCCCTTTAATGAATATATTGAGGAGATTGATATTTCGGCAAACGGAAAATATATCGCAGTAGGCACCGGTGGCTCGGTCTACTTTTTTGAAACATATATTTCCCAAGACAGAGGAAAAACTTTTGATTGCTCAAAGGTAATAGAGCCAATTTCAGAAAGTCAAATGATGAAAGAGGCAGGGTACGGCGAGTTTGGCGGGCAGGTTACATCAAGCCTGTGCGGTGATGGAAAATGCGAAGGCCCGGAAACAATAAATAATTGCGCTCGAGATTGCGACCCAAATCTTAAAATAAATAGGAAAACGCCAGGGATGTTATTTGGTTTTGGATCTTTAGGATCCCTGGTCTTACTGGGAATTTTTACAGCTTTAAGAAAATTTAAGTTTTTAGAAAAACCTAAATTGATGCTGCGGAAACTTAACCGAACCAAACCCCTGGTTTATCTTCATTTAACCGTTAAGAAAATGAATATAATTCTTTCTGTTTTAGTAATAACCTTTTTTTCGTTGATCTTGATTGCGGCTTTTATTAATCGCCCTGAAGAAGAAAAAGTTTTTGAAAAAATCAGAGAAAAAGAAGAATCAATAGAAACTACTGATACACAAGAAGGCGCAGCTACAATAAATCAGGCTGAAAAAAACACATCAAACGGCAGTGGTAGCGCAATTTGTGGTAATAATTTGTGTGAACCCAGCTTCGGCGAAACCAAAGAAAATTGTCCAAAAGACTGCACAGGGGGAGATTGAGCGATTTTCCGGTTAGGGCCAAAGAGTGGAGACTTTGAAGATATGAGGATAAACAGTAGTTAAAACTTCAATCATTTTCTGCCGGTCACTAGCGACAATGCCAGGGCTCTCTGATTGTCGAAGCGACTCATAGGTTTTTGCTAACTCTTTATATTGATTGGCCAAAGCCAAATTTCCTTTTGCTTGAAAATAGCGATATAAAACAGCGGCCTCTGGTGTTTGGGAGGCAGCGGTAAAGTCCGATACGTTGCCATTATTTTTTAAAAACTCAATTGATTTTTGCAAGGTTACCGGAGCTTCTTGGATATTCTTCTTATTTTCGCTATAGATTTCTGCTTCTGATTTTCTCTCCCCACTTTTCACTGCCCACAAAAGTTGGTGTTCTCCAGTCCAGTATTTCATGAGTAAATCATAACTGGCAAAACGGGGTTCATATCGTATCGGTTCGTCTAAATAATATTTTTTGCCTGGAGCGTACCGCTCGGATTGAGGAGAGATGTTTAACCAAACACCGTCTTTGTTATAACCTACCAGAGAAGAAAATACTCCTCCCTCTATATCTTCGAAAGGGTCATGCTGCAAACCAACTATTGGCACAATTCCCGCACTAAGTAGTTTTTTAGCAAAAAGTAATTCTTCTTTGACATCTTTGAAGTAGATAAGATTTTGCGGTTCAAAATCTGCGACAATATTTTGAGGTGGGTGAATAGGAGTGGTTGCGCCTCGGAAAGGTATATAACCAAAATTCTTAAAGGCACGCATTATACTGAGACCCGGGCCGTAACGCTCATTTTTATCTCTTTTTGCCATAATCAGCGTTGGGTTGGCATAAAAAATGAATGTATCAAAATCAATATCCGGCTCGTAAAAATTAGCAATACCGGCAGCAGCGTCAACCATACAAGTGCCTGCGCCACCCGCAATAATATATCCTTTCACCGGTAGTTTGACTTCAGGCGAAGGAGTTTCCGGTAGTTTACCGTTCATTACCTCTGCCAAATATGCCTGGTCTTTTTTATACTCAGCTTCGTTGGGAAGAAATTGCGGACTAATAGTCCAGACAATAATTAAAAAAATAATCCCCCCGGGGATGAAAAGAAATTTGGCAGGCAGGCCTTTTTTCATAGGTTATTTAGTTTTTCTGTAAGCATCAAAAATTGAGAACAAATAGACAAAAATCAAAGCGACTAGGACAAGATAATAACGAGGATTAGCGCTCATCATTAAATAATAACCTCTGAGGAAAAACGCGTACCATAAAACTCCTGCTCCAGCAACAAAAACGATCGCATCTATATACTTACCAATATACAAATGGCCAAAACCAGGAAACAATAAAGAAAGAAAAGCAGCGACTTTTTTATTTTTCATTTTTTACCTTAATTTAATCTAGTATGGAGTATATATCATCAATTTTCAATGGGTATGTTGTGTTTTCTTTATGCAAAGCAGGGGAAATCGTAATCTCTTAATCTCAAGCATTGTTGCCTCAGTTCATCGATATAGCTTCTATTCTGGTAAACGTTCTCAGTTAAGTGAGGTCTTTTTTCATCTGCTCAAACTCTTTTTTATCAATCTCTCCTTTAGCATAGCGTTCTTTGAGAATATCAAGTGGAGTCTTGCCTCCTTTATTATCCCCAGATTTTGTAAGATATCGAATTAAGGCTACAACCCCAAGAATAAGAATGCCCCAAAACAAAAGCATTGACAGCCAACCTAGGCCAAAACCTCCCCAGCCGCCCATCATGTTGTTCCAACCAAAACCCATCATAGGATTTCCACCTCCTCCCTGCCCCTCGAAGCCTTGGCGAAGTGGGGCCATCATCATATTCATCATCGGCATAAAACCTGCTCCACTTGAGGGAACTTGAGCATTAGGCTCACAACCACTCATGCGCTTACCCATTGCAATATGCATTTGTTCCTCGCCTTCCTCACCCATCATATTCATCATCATTTGGTTCATGAATGCATGTCTTTGGGTATCCCCGATAGATTGGCCCATAAAATACTCTCCCAGAAAACCATATTGTTCATCAGTAAGATTTTTACACTCAAGCTGTTTTGCTTGGAGTTTTTCCCAGATCTCTTTTCCTTCTGCTTCTTCTTGAGCAGTATGATCGTCGGATACTGCTCCTGACGGCGTGCTTGTCCAATTCATCATGCCTTGAGCAAAAGTTGAAGATGGCACAAAGAGTAGGGCAGATAAAAGAATTGTTATAAATAATATTTTTTTCATATGTTTATTTACTCTTATCAATAATTCCCCTGATAATTGTATCGACATCGGTCGGTAAATTACCAAGATTTGCTTGAGGAAAAAATTGAGGAAGTACTACCGGTCTCATGCCAGAGATGTGTGTGTTCCCATCTTTTTGGTACACGTTTATCTTACAGGGGAGAAAAAGACCGATCTTAATATCTGCTTTGAGTACCGTATAGGCGCTTTTGGCATTACAGACCTCGACAATCTTAAATGGTTCAATCTCAAAACCCCTCTCTTTCAATGTCGCTGTTACATCATGAATATAAAGGACACGAAATCCGGCATTTTTGGTTTCTTGTTCAACCGCTTTTACTGCTTTGTTAAATGATTTATTAGTTGTAACGGTATAATCAAAATCCATAAGTTTATTTAAAAAGTGATAACTTTATCACTATTTCGTTTCAGCGTTGTTGCTCGAAAGTATATTGGTTAGTTTCATATCGCGTTGCTATCAGGATACACTTTTTGATACCCGCTAAATAAGTGATGAATTAGCTCGTCGGTTTGCTTTAAAGATGCAACCGCATGTTTGAGAAATGCATGGCCTTCTTTAGTAATGGTATACACTCTTTTGTCGCGCACGTTTTTTTTGTCCCACACTGATGTTACCCAACCGTCATGCTCCATGCGACGAAGCGTCCGGTACAAATCGCCAACGTCTACCTTTTCACCGCAGTGTGTTTCCAACCCTTCCAACAAGCCATACCCGTGAGCCGATTCTTTTGAAAGGAGTAGCAGTATGCACGGCTCGACAAATCGCTCTATCGTACCAAAGTCTCTTGAGCGAGATGAACAACCACAAGTTTTACACATATATGTAAATATCATATAGCAATTTATTGTCGCTGTCAAATAATCTTTTCGATGTAATTGACGTTCTCAAAGACTTTGATTATTGCCTCAAATCAGGGCAGCATACTGTCGTAAGGCGTGGGGGGCTTAAACTTTACATTCAGCTATTGACAACGTAATCTCTTTTATGTTTTCATAAATAGATCATGAAAAAACGTAAATCTGATCATAAAAAAGCAGTTTCCAGAAAGAAAACCAGATCTTCTCAAAACCTCTTCTCTAACAGAACGTTTATATACACTTCCGGAGGTATTTTTGGTATTGCTCTGCTTTTCATTCTTTTGAATACTGCTGCTCAGACTCCCGTACTGCAAAGCAATTCAAAATATGACAGTCAACAATATGTCCTGGGTGAGGAAGATAAAGATGAGGAAGAGGCAAAAAAGGAAGAGGAGAAAGCGGCGGAGGATCAGAAGAAAACCGAAGAGAAGGCCGAAGAACAAGCCAAACAAGAGGAAGAACGGTCAGAATCACAAGGGAACTCTGGAACTTCAGACAGTATTAGAATAAATTCACAAAGCGAAGGAAACAAAAGTGAAACAGAAATAGAAACAGCAGATGGTCAGAAAATAAAAACAAAAATAGAAGATGATGGTACAACAAAAATTGAAATTGAACACAAAAATCTCAAAATCAAATACGAAGTACTAAACGGACAAGTGGTAGTAAAGGCTGAAGATGAAGACGGCGGCGAAGTAGAAATAGAAGATGATGAGCTTGAGGAACTAAAAAATGAAATCGAAGAAGAATTGGAAGACAATGGCATCAAGATAGCAACGGGAGGAGCAGGTCGACTTATCTTTGCTAAAAACCAAATTGCCGCAACAACAAGCTTTCCTCTCTCAATAGATATCGGCACCAATCAACTTATTGTCACAACTCCAGCCGGAGAGAAGATAGTTGCAGTTCTTCCAGATCAGGCAGTGGAAAACCTCTTAGCAACGGGTGTTATTAGTGAACTTGCGAGAAGCACAACCGAAGAAACTGCTCTATCCAATGAGATAGGAATGACAAATGCTATTGTAGAGTTCAAGATAAAAAATGATGAGCCCATATATGAGATTGACGGGATTAAGATATACCGTCTATTTGCCGTTATTCCTGTTTCAAGACCAGTAACCGCAGTCGTCTCCTCTGAAACAGGAGAATTAATTGAAACAGAACAATCATTCCTTACCAATATAGTTGACCTCTTATCCCCTTAAATCATCCTTACCGATCCGAATTTGAGAAATTTGAGCCAAGAAACGGCGGGTCATGGCGATATATTCATAAAGATGAGATAAGGAAAAGAGAGCTGATTCGCGGAGCAATCTTATGGTACACTGGCCGTATCAGAGGAGGTGAGATAAAGATGAAGAAAAGAATAATAACCCTTTTTGCTTTTCTCTTACTTACGATAGCTACTATAGTCTTCCTGGCACAAAACCATAGCGTATCAGCACAAGGACAAGACAAAGTAGTCCCCCATGAAATTCTGGTTAAATTTAAAGATGGTGTTGATCCCAGCGAAGTAGGAAAAGCGCATCGAGAAATCGGCGGTACCGTTAGTCATACCATTCCGGGTATTAATGTCCAAGTAGTTTCCGTTACTAAAAACGTTGGCGAAGCAGTATCAGCGTATGCCCGCGACAGGCGAGTTGAATATGCAGAGCCCAATGCTATTGCAGAGCTTTTTGAGGTTGTTCCAACAGATAATTATTTAACCAACCAATGGGCACTTCATAATACCGGACAGGTATTTGATACTGAGCGAAATTTAAGCGGGAGTAACGACGCAGATGTTGATGCTCCTGAAGCGTGGGGGGTAACACAAGGATCAGGAACCGTATATATAGCAATTCTCGATACGGGTATAAACCTTACTCATCCTGATTTAGTCGGAAAACTCGCGCCTTTACGAATGAAAGATTTTTCCGGATCAGGACTTGAAGACCAGTACGGTCATGGTACTCATGTCGCCGGCATTGCAGCAGCATCGACGAATAATGATGTCGGTGTAGCAGGAACCGGATTTAACTCAAGCCTCATGATTGGAAAAGTTTGCAGTAATAGTGGTTCGTGTCCCTACTCATGGGTAGCAAATGGTATCGTGTGGGCAGCAGACAATGGCGCTTCTGTCATTAGTATGAGTCTGGGCGGATCATCCAAATCAAGAACTCTTGAGAATGCAGTAAATTATGCATGGAATAAAAATGCCGTGCTTGTCGCTGCAGCAGGAAACAGCAACAATCCATCAAAAACATATCCCGGCGCTTATACCAACGTTATCGCTGTTACCGCAACAGATGCCAACGATCGCAAAGCATCTTTCTCAAGCTATGGAAGTTGGGTAGATGTTGCAGCTCCTGGAGTAGAAGTGTTCTCAACATTTCCAAACCATCCATTTGTTTTGGAAAATCCAGCCAACAATCGTGATCAGAACTATGGATATGGGAGTGGGACATCTATGTCTACACCCGTTGTAGCTGGTGTAGCAGGACTTGTCTGGTCAACTCCCCTTGCAGGGAACAATAATGCAAAAGTCAGAGCACAAGTTGAGAAAACTGCCAATCCTGTATCCGGAACGGGTACGTATTGGAGATGGGGACGGGTAAATGCACACACCGCAGTGACGGTAAACGTGCAATAAACAATAACCAATCATGTATTGGTTGTGAAAGGAGGTGAAAAATATATGAATATAAAGAAAATGTTAGTAGGAGGAGCAGCAAGTGCATTAATGCTTGGAACTTTTGCAACTGCTGTCTTTGCATCTCCCAATACTCTTAATTGGGGAACTGAGACTAATGCAGGCGAATGCGAGAAAATCGGTAAACCTATTGTTAATGTTACCCAGAAAGTTATCAACGACGTTGATTCCGGATTTAACGGCTACTGGGCATTTGACAACTACAATAGACATATCCAAGTATGGGAATCTACAACTCCCGGAGAGTATTGTGCAATAGTTAGGTATACTGGTCAGTTTGATGCTCAAGCAGGTCAATCAAGTCCCGACTTAGGTAGTACGAATATACTGGATGGCGATGAGGATGGTGCGTTTGAAGGTGGTTATAGAGCCACCATCACCGGCACACTCGATGCCACTCCGGCATGGAATACGAGGGGTTCAGTCGGATCATTTGACTACGATTGTGACCTCAGTGCGAATTGTCCAGGATATGTGAGCTGGGTAGTACAGTATTTTAATCCCGGATACGTCTTTGCATATGATTGGTGGGGTTGGATATACCACGCCGGTAATAACGGTTCATGGGTCAACTCAAGCGAAGGAAATTCCGGCGGTATTCTTTAATAAAGATTAATCGCTAGTGAATCCTAAACAACCCATCGATATTCGGTGGGTTGTTTTGTTAGTATAGCTGTCACATTTCACCAATATAACTTTGATTCTGGAATGTTTGAAGAATAGTTATGTTACAATAAATTCTCCACTAGCACATGATAGTTTTTAATCACTCTATGAGCAAATCAACATTCAAAGATAAAGTCTATACATTCACCCGGCAGATACCAAAAGGGAAAGTAGCTACGTATGGACAATTAGCCAGACTTGCGGGAAGTCCTCGGGCAGCCCGCGCGGTCGGAATGTTCATGAAGAAAAACCCTGATGCTCCCCACACTCCGTGCCATAGAGTGGTTTCTTCAAACGGAAAACTGACCGGCTATTCCGTAGGAAATGGCATTTCGACAAAGAAGGAAATGTTGCTCACCGAAGGAGTGCACTTTAAAGGAAACGTTGTGGACCTTTCTAGTTCCCAGTGGGAACAATAATCATGAAATTATCGGTGAGAAAGAATCTCGGACGTTTTCTGAAAGGTCAACAATCTTTCTTTTTCACCGCACCGTTGGACATAGTGGTATAATATAGGGTACTGATTTCACAAATATATTCCTTTTCCTCGAAAGATTTAATTTTGTGTCTCACGATAAGTTGTTTATGATAAAAACCACGGTTTTTGACGTATTAATTGTGTATTCTGACGGATTATCTTCCAGTGCTTCTTCTTTATCGGAAGGTGTTTCGGAACCTTTTGCCAAAGGATCGGATATTGAAAGTTATAATATTGTCTATGGATACTTTCTTAAGAGGTGTCAACGGAACAAATTAACAGTCGCTTTTACTACTTCTTCAGATATTATAGGTCCGGGAAAATGTAAAAGTTATTGGCTTTTTGAAAAAAATACCTGGATTAAAGTCAGAAAAACCGGCTATTCGACAGTCATTTTTGATAAGTTCTCTCCGGTAACTAAATTGGCCAGGATAAAACGAGATCTATTATTTTCATCTTCTGCTATAAAACCTTTTAATCATCCCGATATTTTTAATCTTTTTTTTGATAAACAAAAAGCTTATACGAAACTCTCAAAATTTTCTATCCCTACAGTCACTATAGAAAATAGCACCAGTAACAATATTAGGCGCGCATGTAAAAAGTTACAGGCAATAGTAGCAAAGCATATACATAAAAGCGACTTTTCTGATGAAATAGTAATGAAAGATAGATTCGGTGCGGGGGGTCTCAATGTATATAAATTTAAAAAAGGTCAGGAAAAAAACATGAAAGACTCTATGGAAAAAAATATAGATATTTCATATATAATTCAGCCGTTTGCCAAATTTGATAAAGGTTTTCGCTATCGAAATATTCCGGTGTCCACAGATATTCGATTCATATATCTGGGAGGAAAAATTATTCAAACGTACTTACGAATGGCAAAGACCGGAGAATTTCGCTGCAATGAACATCAAGGTGGATTACTTAAATATATACCAAAAAACGATATGCCTTTGGACGTAGTTAGCGTATCCAATAAGATTGCCAAAATTCTCGATAAAAAATGCTCGCTATATGCGCTTGATTTTATTATTAGTAACAACGGAAACATATATTTGCTTGAAGGAAATACCGGTCCTGGTCTTGATTGGAATTTGTCAATGAAGGAAAACGAAATTGAAGCTCAGAAACTTATTGAAATTATTGTTAAACAATTAACTAAGCTTGCTAAACCAACGGTGAAAACTACGAAAAAAGAAGATCAGTTTGTCATACCTCATTCCAGCATCGATGAATACTCCACAGCACCAATTATGCAAATATCGGCGTGAACAGTTTTTCCACCTGATATACTGCATACATGATTTTCTTGCAGCAGAATAAATACCGTATAATACAGACAAATTTGATATGACTATTCAAAAAAAACCTTCTTCTTCCATTTTAATACATGTCCCTGCCAAAAATAATAAGCTGCTTGATCAGGCATTGGAAAAAATCAATAACAATAAAGAAATAACGACACTTTGGAATGTCATTAACGTCAACGCTATTGAGCGGCTCAGAATGAGTGATCATGGATCGGTGCATTTTCAGATCGTTGCCAACATTGCACTTAGACTTCTGCGCATTCTTGTTAAGAATAAGGTAACACCTTCGATAGTAAAAGACTTTAATTTAACAAATGATCATGCAGAACTGGTTGTATTACTGGCAAGTTTGCTTCATGACACGGGTATGTCGATTAATCGAGATGGACATGAAGAATTCAGTTTATTTATAACAAATAATCTCCTTCGTGAACTACTGGATTTTCTGCCCATCGAAGAAAAAACAATTGTTATTTCAGAAGTACTCCATGCCGTTATCAATCATCGAAGCGGTGGAAGACCTCTGACGATTGAGGGTGGTATTGTTCGGGTAGCAGATGCTCTCGATATGTCTCAGGGGAGATCGCGAATTCCTTTTGAAGCAGGAAAAGTTGATATATATTCTCTTTCAGCCCTTGCCATTGATGAAGTGAACATATCTGAGGGAAAAGAAAAACCAATATTGGTCCAAATTTATATGAATAATTCATCGGGTATTTTCCAAATTGATGAGTTACTCAAGAGTAAACTGAAAGATTCGGGCATTGAGCAATATTTGCAAATAGAAGCGTACAGCAGTTCTCCAACAGATAAGCAGTTGGTAAAGGAATATCGATTATAATTTTCCTCTCAATCGAAGCTTTTCCATGAGTATACTATAAAAGCGAAGATTATGAATCGTTGAGAGACGAAGCGCCGTTGATTCTTCAATTCGGTATAAATGGGCTAAGTATGAACGGGAATAGTTGGTACACAATAAACAATCACATGCGGTGCTTACGGGCTGCGTGTCATGATAATATCGTTCTTTTGTCGGAACATAGTATGAATAAAATTTTTCTTGGCGAACATCGATTTTGACGATAGAATCAGCATTGTATACGTATAACCTCTTATGTCGCGCATCTCGCGTGGGAAGTACGCAATCAAAAATATGCCATCCGTTATCGACGAGCTGAACAATTTCATCCGGCTTTCCGATTCCTAATCCATAGAGTAAATAATTTTCCGGAGCGTTTTCCCGTATAACACGAGCAACATCGTAATTAAATGTTTTATCCTCACGAATTGGCCATCCGCCATAACCCAATCCGTCAAATCCAATCTTAACCAGTTCCTTCGTACAGTATTCCCGTAAATCAAGATATTCCCCTCCCTGCACTACTCCGAGAAGGTAGGGCTTTTTATCTCCGGATAATCCCTGGGTTTTACAGATTTTTTCAAATTCGTCTTTTGATCGCTTAGCCCAAGAAAGAGTTCGTTCTACGGTCTCTTCGGCATTTTTTTTACTTGCACCGGGTGCTGTAAAATCATCTAAAACCACAACCATGTCGGGTTTCAGAAGCATTTGAAACGAAATCGATATTTCGGGAGTTAAGAGTACTTTTTTCTTTGAAGATTCGTGAAAGGTTACGCCTTCATCGGTAACTTTTCCGTTTCCCGCATTCCGCTTAATGATCGACATCACTTGAAATCCTCCCGAATCTGAAATGACGCCACCGTACCACGACATGAATTCATGAATGCCATCATGACTTTTAAGAACATTTTTTCCTAAATCTTTATATAAATGATACGTATTAACGAGAATACCGGGTGTTTTTGTAGACTCGATATCCCGTGAATCAATGGTACGAATAATGGCTCGTGTTGCATCGGGGAAGAAAACAGGCAAGGGGATCTTTTTTCCTCTCGATCTAAAATAGGTTGGTTTCATGAAGAATAGTATAGCATTTGAACCCAAAAACTCTTCATTTTCAAGTACGTCAAATTCTACTATAATAGGTGAATGACAGAACAATCTCTTTCCTCAAACGTCTTTAGCAAAATATTAAAAGCTCAGAAAAATGAACAGACGGAGCATGAAATTTATACGAGACTTTCAGTGCTATCAAAAGAGTCAGATAGCAAAAAATTATTTGCGCACATAGCATCTGATGAAAAAGGACACTATACATTTTGGAAAAACTATACGAAGCAGTCAGTGAAACCTAACATGTTTCTCGTTTTCTTATTTTTAACTATCGCCCGCATTTTCGGAGTGACCTTTGCGACAAAACTCATGGAAAAAGGCGAAGAAAACGCACAAGATTTTTACAGCCAGATTAAATCAGAAGTGCCTGAAGCAAAACAAATTATTTCCGATGAAGAAGAACACGAAGAGAAACTGTTACAACTGATTAATGAAGAACGGCTCTCATACGTGGGATCAATTGTGTTGGGATTAAATGACGCGCTTGTGGAATTGACGGGAGCGCTTGCTGGATTAACTCTGGCTCTTCAAAATGCGCGGCTCGTTGCCGTAGCCGGATTAATAACGGGAATCGCCGCTTCTCTTTCCATGGCGGCTTCTGAGTATTTGTCGGTCAAATCTGAACAAACACAAAATGACAAAAGCCCCTTAAAATCTGCCATTTACACGGGTATCACTTATATCACAACGGTCACCATTTTAATTCTTCCTTATTTTTTGATGCCACAATTGTTTGCCGCGCTCGCTGTATCATTGACATGCGCGCTGTTAATTATTTTATTTTTCACGTTTTATGCAAGCATTGCCCAAGATGTGCCTTTTTGGAGAAGATTTCTCGAGATGGCGGGTATAAGTCTGGGCGTTGCAACACTCACGTTTATTATTGGATATGTCGTAAGAAATGTACTGCATATTACGGTATAATAGACACTCATGATACGAAAAAGTAAAACGAAACAACCGTACCATAAAACACCGTTTGGTGAATACATGAGGCGTCTGGATGAAGTGGATAAAGGAGTCCGCTATGGAAAAGAATTTGGGTCAATTTTAATTCTGACGGTTCTTGAAGAACTCGGTGAAATGGCTCGGGCATATTTGGCAAAACATGGAAGAAAAGGAACCAATGTAGCGGCACAAATGGATGAAACATACGAGCAGGAACTGGGAGATATTATGGTATCCATATTTCGCTTCGCTCGGATTAAGAAAATAGATCTCCATCAACGAATCACGTATTCACTGGATAAAATTGGAAAACGCCAGATAACTCCAAAGGTATAATTTCTTTTTATACGCACAAGATTAGGCAGTATGCGATAGAATAGAGACAGAAGACTATGTTTCCCATCAGAGATTCGCATCCTCCGGAGCGGTTTCCCTTTATTAACTACCTCATTATTGGGATAACGATTTTTGTGTTTTATCTGCAGCTGACGGCACCTGATTTTGAGGCATTTGTCTTGCAGTATGGGTTCATCCCTTCTGATTTTGACGCAGTTAGTCCCGCATCTTACCTTCCCCTGTTGTTTGCAATATTTCTCCACGGCGGATTTATGCACATTTTTTCAAATCTGTGGTTTCTGCATATTTTTGGTGATAATGTGGAGGGCAGATTCGGGCATATCCCCTATTTGTTTTTCTACCTCATAACCGGTGTTGCCGCAACGTTTGCTCAATATTTTATTGATCCGACAAGTACTATTCCTATGATCGGTGCATCGGGGGCTATATCGGGGGTAGCTGGTGCTTACTTTGTGTTGTTTAATCGTTCTGAAATTGAAGCAATCATTCCAATTTACTTTTATATTCGTCGCGTGACGCTTCCTTCATGGTTTTTCCTGGGTTACTGGTTCGTTATTCAAGTGTTTAATGGATTCGGATCGCTGGTGATCTTTGGATCGGAAACGGGAGGCGTGGCATGGTTTGCGCATGTCGGTGGGTTTGCAGCCGGATGGCTCATTGCAGTAACATTCGGCAAATCGAGCCGTTCAAATTCTTCTTCAGATGACATGCAGGAGGTCTTTTCGGTATGAAATATTTTGTTCTTTTCGTTATTATCATAGGACTTATAGTCATTTGGAACACGCAGGTCAAAAATAGATCAGGCAATACAGATAACCAAGATAATCAATCTACGCCATCAATTTCAATTTCCGAAGGGAGGTACCGTACGGTACCTCCCCAAGCTAAAAATAAAATTGAAATACCGTATAACCAATCCACTTATACGCTCTATTACAGTTCCTTATCAAACAGTACCATCAAGGTAATTCCTAACTTTACTGAAAAGATAAATGCTGAATCTCTTTCAGAAAAAAATAACTGCCGCATCGCAAGCAATGGAGGTTTTTATACGACAAATGATACTCCATTGGGATTATTGAAAATTAACGACGAAATAATCAGTCGTGAGAAAACAGATAGTAACCTGATAAATGGATTCTTTTATCTCGATCAGGTAGGAAATCCCCATATAGATGGTCAATATCCGAGCGACGCACCGACCATTATACAATCGGGCCCTTTTTTCTCAGCAGGAGATACTATTTCAACGGTCAATGATAAACCATCTCGCCGAATCGTCGTGATGGAAACAACGTCGGGTGAATACTATATTGCGGCAATAACCACAAAAGAAATCACGACATCGGGACCACTTCTCTCAGATCTTCCGGTTATCTTATTTTCAATAGAAGAGCCATTTCAAGTCCGTACAGCACTAAATCTGGATGGTGGTGCGGCATCGTTCTATAAAGACGAGAGTGGATTTACTCTTTCAGAGCTGACCCATGTGGGTAGTGTGATATGTGTGAAATGATAAGATCCTAATAATAATTTGCGATTTTTATTAGATTCTTAGGATCTTAATTTTCCCCTCTTGACAAATTCCGTCATACTATATATGATGGCAAAGGACTTATGAACTACGCACGACATTGTCAAACCTTCCAAACCATCTCGTATCGATGGCTTCTTTCTATGGTCATTGATACAAAGGGACAAATTGGGAGGATGTAAGGATTAATTACAGGATTACAAAAATACAGCCTCCCAAAAAGAAACGGGAGGTTTTTTAGGGGAAAATATGCCAAGAAGAGATATTGAATTTATAATATCAGGATTTACGCCCGTAGAACATGGTCCTTCACGAGCATCCGAAGAACTTACAGAACTATTTGCATCAAAACTCGCTCCTAATGGGGTTACACGTAAAGATGCTCAACGACATGTTAAAAGTTTAGGCGGTCATGCTGGTGTTGGAGGCTGCACCGACGACGAAATCAACTGGTTTCTTCAACATTGTATCGATGATAAACTCTCACCTTCTCAAATAGATGATGAAATCTACGAAGCAAAGAAAAGTAAATATAAAACAAATGGCAAAAAAAGTGGTCGTATTAAGCTTCCTATGGCAAAACCACGTACATCAGAATTTGCAATTAAACCACCTACAGCACCCGAAGAGAATCTCGCTCCTTCTTTGGAAGAACAAACTGAAAACCAAATATCTTCCCCATCACCATCAGTGCCTGCAAATCCAGTATGGAATACTATTGATGCAGAAGAAGCAGCTCGTCTAAAATCCATATTTCGAGATTTAGATGAGGCTGGACGCCGAGCTAAAGAAGCTGCTTCAATAGCTCCTCTAGTTCTAGAATCCGGACAGGTAACCGTGTTTGATGCTTCACAACAAGCTATTGACCCAGCGTTGGCATGCTTAGAAGGTATGCCTGCCGAGGCCAGGGAAATTTACTTACAGACTGTGCGGAATATTAGGGGTGTCGCTAGCGCGTCTACCGACAATAACTATGAATAATAATTTTATGGAGGTGATAGTTTATGGAAACACTATACGATAAAGGCTATATAGGTCGAGGAGATCTGACCGGAATAAGACCCACAGAGTATGATGTACAAGTTCGCGTTCCATTAGGATTTGAAGGTACAACACCGCAACATACCGGAAGCTTGAATGTCATAGATGCAGCAAACCAGGGAGTTCAAGAAGCGCAATCAGTGTTAGGGCAATATGGTGACGATCCGCATGAGGCAGCTAATGAGTTACTCGAGTATGTGGATAGAGTACAAAGATAGCAGATTAGAATAGTAAAAGTATTCATATGCTATCTTATATGATAAGATGATATATGAATACTCAGGAGATTCTCAAGTTTTTCTAATAAACTAATATCAATAATTTATTACGAAATACTTACAGAGATCTAATCGATTACTTTATATTATATGAGATTATCTTAATTAAGATAAGCGGAGGTGAAGATTTGTGAAGCAAAATAAAACTGCCCAGAAATTAAAACAAAACGAAAAAAAAGCGAAAGAAATGGCCGAGAAACTATGGAATGAAGTAACTAAAAAAGTACGCGTGTATGTTTTATTGTAAAGAGCATATCATTGTTGTCCTGAATTTAATTCAGGATCGTATTGCACAGCGTTTGCAATAGGTGTTGAATAGAGTTCAGAATAGCGAACAAACTTGACAAATAATAAAATACGATATATAGTGTTATAGTTAATATTAGTAGACTATTGATAGTGTATTTTACGTAATATGAGTACACTTTTTATATTTCAAAATGGCACGTTCCCATTAGAAATGATCTATGGGAGGAAAAAAGATGGTTCATAAATAACAATAGAAATTGTAAAATCATATGCCTCCCATACGGGAGGTTTTTTGTGGAGGTGAAAAATGAAAATATGAAACAAAACGCAAAAACAGACAAAGTATTGATACACAGACTGAAAGAAAGTAAGACAAAGAAAGCAGTTGAACTCCTGTGGAAAGAGATAAATAAGAAAGTACGGGTATATTTACTCCTCTAAACGTTTGTTTTAAAAGAAGTTTGGTGCGGACGTGAATAACGTGCGTATATTAGGTTTTGTTTTCTCACGAGAATCGCATATCCTTAAGCTTCAACTGCAATGATTTCTCCCCATTCCATTCATTCTCCATAACGCTGTATGCAATATCAAAAGATTTCTCCGATAAGAGTTCTGCATAGTGGTTAGCCATATTAAATCCAATTGCATCAAAATGGGTCATCCCCGACTCCGATCGGGGATCTCTGAGATTCCCGCTTACACGGGAATGACAATAAGAGACTTTTAATTTTATATGCTTCCCTTCTCTGCCAATTATTCGTGCATCAGAAATGGTAACGTCATGAGATACAAACACGGGTTCATGATTTCCCACACCATACGGCTTCATACGAGAAATTGACGTATATAATTCATCAGTAATTTGAGAAAGCGATAGTTCCATATCCACCGTCATCTGTTTTTCAAGAAGCGCATCAGTCACCTGATTATTAAACAATGTATGTAATTCCTCTTCTAACTGAACGAGTTGTTCTGTCTTTACTGAAAATCCTGCCGCCATCGGATGACCACCCACATCCACCAATAAATCCGACGCCATTCGAATCGTCTCAATGATATTAAATCCTTTAATCGATCGAGCTGATGCTTTCGACACTTCTTTCCCAACAGAAACCACGATGGCCGGCCGGTAAAATTTTTCAGCCAGATTACCCGCCACGAGACCAATTATTCCTTCATGATAGGATTCATGCGATACGAACAATAATTTATTCTCCTGAGAAATATTTGACTGCGCGTGTTCAAATGCACTGCTCATCATAACTTGTCTCTCTTGATTTAAATTATTTAACCGCTCAGCAAGAAGATAAGCTCTCTCACGGCTTTTGGTGCAGAGAAGTTGCAAGGCTTCAATCCCCTGAGCCAGACGGCCGGCTGCGTTAATGCGCGGTGCGATCATAAACCCTACATGATAGGTATCTATCTTCTGATTGCTCAATCCACAAACTTCAAGTAAGGCAGCAAGACCAATTCGTTTTGTCTTCGACAATTCCTCAAGACCGAGTGTTGCAATGACACGATTAGGACCCACCAGCGGAACAAGATCTGCTATCGTACCGACAGCAGCAAGAGAAAGGTGGTCATTATTTGTCATCCCCGACTCCGATCGGGGATCTCGGGGATTCCCGCTTTCGCGGGAATGACGTGGAACACGTTTAGTGAGTTTTTTAGAAAACACGTATGCCACACCTGATCCTGACAATTCGGTTGTGTGAATCAATGCGAATGGATCTGGCTTCTTCTTGGGAATCGTATGGTGATCGGTAATAATCACATCGATTCCTTTTTGTCTCAAATAGGCAACCTCTTCAACTGCCGTAATGCCATTATCGATGGTTATGATCAATTTCGTTTCCGGATATTTGTTCAACAGAGCATCAATTCCCTTCCTAGATAGTCCATACCCATGTTTAAATCGATCCGGCACAAACGGCATGGTCGTTGCACCCAGATCGTGCAACGTTTCCCATAGAATTGCAGTTCCTGTAATACCATCCACATCATAATCGGAGTAGACGATAATCTGTTCCTGATTTTGTATTGCTTGCTTTATTCGCTTAATTGCTTTTATTAATTGTTTTTTGTCAAAGAAATCTTTCTCTAACTGTTTAAGAGAAGGATTTAGGAATTGTTCTATATCATTTTTAGATACAATACCTCTATTTTTAAGAAGGGTAGCAATAATATAGTCGTTGTTTTGCTTTGTTATTTGGATCTTATTTAGTATGTTCCATTTCATGTTACAATCGACATACAACGTTTATTATAAAATGTCGTCCTGAGCGAAGCGAAGGATCCCATCCGTACGAGATCCTTTGGTCGTCTTCACTCCCTCATGATGACATGAGTCATCCTATCATGTCTTATCCAAAACTTCCAGAACTACCACAACAGTTTTTAACAAAACTTCACGATGCCGGATATGAAGCGTATGCCGTCGGCGGATGCATTCGTGATTTACTTATGGATCGCAACACGCATGACTGGGATTTTACGACCAATGCCACTCCTCTCGAAATTCAAAAACTATTTTCGGATAGTTTTTATAATAATGAGTTTGGAACAGTAGGAGTGCCCGTTTTGATTCAGGATCATGAGGAAATTTATGAGATAACAACCTACCGTACTGAAGAGGGGTATTCGGACAGGCGAAGACCCGACATCGTCTCGTGGGGGAAAACAGTCGCAGAAGACTTGGCACGTCGGGATTTTACGGTTAATGCAATTGCCTATGACGGAAAAAAGATTGTTGATCCTTACGATGGACAGAAGGATATTAAAAATAAACTCATTCGTGCCGTCGGTGACCCTGAAACTCGCTTCGAAGAAGATGCACTTCGGCTCATGCGGGCAATACGCATAGCGACACAACTGCGTTTTACGATAGAGCCATTTACCGCCGAATCAATACGGGACAACGCACGTCTTATCCATCATATTGCCAGCGAACGCATACGCGATGAGTTATTTAAAATATTGAAAAGTGAGTATGCGGCTGACGGCATTTTGCTTTTAAAAAATCATAACCTTTTATATGAGATTATACCTGAATTTGAAAAAGCTTTTGCCACGGAGCAAAAAAGCCCTGAGCGCCATCATATCTACGATGTCGGGACGCATTTGATTGAATCTTTGAGAAATTGTCAATCGACCGATGTTATCACTCGGTTTGCAACACTTCTTCATGATATCGGAAAACCTGAAACGTATGAAAAAAACGATCGAGGTGTTATCACGTTTTACAATCATGAAATTAACAGCACAACTATTGCACATGATATTGCAAAGCGCCTGAAACTATCAAAAAAAGATGCCGGAAAACTGGTACGCTTGGTTCGCTGGCATCAGTTTACGGTCGATGAACGCCAGACGGATAAAGCGCACCGCCGTTTTGTAAGGCGCGTGGGTAAGGAATATATTGATGATATGCTTGATTTACGCGTTGCTGATCGACTCGGCGGCGGCGCACGTGAAACATCGTGGCGTCTCGAGCTGTTTAAAAAAAGAATTGAAGAAGTTCAACAACAGCCGTTTGCCATCACCGATTTGAAAATTAATGGAACTGACGTTATGAAAGAGCTAAACTTAAAACCCGGGCCCGAAGTCGGAAAAATTTTAAAACAACTGTTTAAAGATGTTGAGGAAAAGAGGATTGAGAATGAGAGAGAAGCGTTACTAAACTCATTAAAACGTTTCAAACATTAGAGGAAATTACGTATGTTCTTTTCCATTTGGGATCGCATCATTAACATAAATTGTCGTTGATAAGTGTGGTGCGAAATATCTTACGACTATCGTCTCCTGCCCCCGATCTCCCCAATGAGGCTGACCTCCCGGAATATCTACTTTTCCCAAATAATAATCTGCGTTACCTACATGAATGTCTTCTATTCCTAGCCGTTTTTCAAAAACTGGTCCCGTGCCTATAGGCTTAACTCCGTTTAAATAAACGCCGTTACCATTTGTTTCAACATGTCCATGTCCATTTGTTCCGTGATATCCGTTTCCGTCTGGTGCTTCCGGCATATGTCTTACAATGGTAATGTTATGACAATTTCAAAATCAACATTACCATCATCAAATACACCTTGCCTAATAGCAATTCGTGAATTATTAGTTCCAAAGTAAGATACTTCTGCATATTCATCCCGAAATGGTTCGCGTAGACGATGAGGTTCTAGCTCATTAAGATTAACTCCGAAAACCCGTGAGAAAGATTCAGCAAGAATTAATTTGTGATCATCGGGTAGTACATTCCATCCATTCCATCCAGAAATGTCAAAACCCAAGCTTTCTAATATCTGGGCAGCAGAAAAAGTCTCACCCACTAAATTTTCTTCCTCGATAAACGCTGTTATATTTGACACTAACTCGGCGATTAATGTTTCACTATCATCTAGTTCAACTTGTTCTGCCATATATTACCGATAATACTTCTGATAAATTTCTAAAGATGTTGTAAAGAAAATCAAAATAATTGGTCCGTAAATTATTCCTAAAAATCCAAACACCTGTAATCCCCCCAGAATTGCTAATAATAATATGCCCGGATGGAGATGTCCCTCACCTGAGGCCAGAATAGGACGCAGAATATTATCAATGGAACTAATAACGAGCGTCTGAACTAAGATAATAATTATTCCCTTCACTATTTCTCCCGTAAAGAGAAAGTAAAGAGCAATCGGCAACGTGACTATCATAGTACTCAACATAGGAATAATTGCAAATAAAATCATAACCAAGGTCAAGATTAAGATATAGGGAACTCCCATGATTAACAGTAAGAGTCCACCTAATACCCCTTGAATTACGGCAACGAGAAACGTTCCTTTAATCATGGCCCGCGTCATAGAAATGATGCGTACAACATAGAGCTGGTCAATTTTATCAGGCATAGGACTCATTTGCAGAAGATATTTTTTTAGAGAGGACAAATTGGGAAGAAGAAAAAATACCAAAACTAAAAAAATGAATAGGTTTGTAACAAAAACTGCTGATGAAGCACCTACTCCAATAAGCCAGTTTGCTACGTAGCTGGCCGTCGGTCGTGCCGTAGTTCTAAAAAAATCAACCACTTCTCCTTCACTTAACTTGTAAGAAATTCCGGGGACTGACATAAGAAACGAGTTCACCATGTCAACACTCCCCGTAATGGTCACGTCTGATGTCTCAACCGATGAGAGAATTGACTGTCTGAAACTGAGAGCTTCTTGAACCACGACAGCGCCAATCAAAATGATCGGCACAATAATAGTGATAAAGGTAGTGAGGACAGTAACCGCAGAGGATATACTTGCGGGCCAAGAAAATTTTTGATTAAATATTTTATAAAGCGGTCCTATCAGAACGCTGTAAATAAGAGAAACAAAAATAAGGGATAGATAGTTTTTTAACAGCCAAAGAGTGGTAATGAATGCAACACTCAGAAGAATAAAAAAGAAAATACGATGATGACGGGCTTCCTTTTTAAATAGTTCTAAACTAATTCCCATGTTTTCTTGATTGTAGCAGATACAGAATCGGTGTGGCAACAAACGGAGACGAATAGGTCCCTGAGATAGTTCCGATTAAAAGTGCAACCGCGAACCATTTAACCGTATCGCCGCCCAGAAGAACTAATGCCAACAGCATAAATATAATCGTCATCGAATTATTGACTGAACGCGACATAGTCTCTGAAAGCGCTTTATTGATCGTTGCATCAAACGGTAATTTCTCGGTGCGAATTGATTCTCGTATGCGATCAAATACGACGATGGTATCGTGAACGGAAAACGACATCGTGGTCAGTAATGCCGTAACAAATAATACGTCAACTTCTACACCGAAGAAATGACCCAAAAGTGAAAATGTCCCGGTCACGACCAACACATCGTGAAATAATGCAATGACAGCGCTTATCCCATAGGTAACTGATTTAAACGCCCATGCGACATATAGCAAAATGACAACAATCGCAATTGAGGCTGCAATTAATGTTTTATTGAGCAACTCTTTTCCGAGCACCGGTCCCACCGTTTCAAATCGCAATTCTTCAAGTCCGGCAGAAGCGGTACTTTCTTCAGTTTGTAATTGAGCACTTTCAGTTGCCAATTCAGTTTTTACCTCCTCCCAAACTGATCGATCAATAGGTTTGGTACGAACGGTAATTATGTCGTTATCTTGCCGTATCGATTCGATTTCTACATTCTTTTCTTTTAGTTTGTCTTCTAAATTCGTAATTCCTAATTCGTAATTCGTAATTTCTACTACCGTTCCACCGCTAAAATCGATGGAAGGCTTGAGTCCCCAATTCAATAACGAATAAACACCGGGGACGAGAACAGCTAATGAAATGGCTAAATAAATCTGTCGATATTTAAGAAAGTTAATCATATGCTTCGTTATTTTCTCCTTACAAACATTCGAATAAGATTCCTCGTCACAAAAATCCCAGTAAATAAACTCACACCAATACCAATAGCTAATGTTGCTGCAAATCCGCGGGCTAATCCAAATTGGGGAAGAAAATCCCAATTAAACGGATTAAATAAGATAAATGCAGTAAGAAGCGTCGCCGTATTTGCATCACGGATTGAATCCCACGCCCGGCCGAATCCTAACTCCATCGCTACCTGCCATTTCTTACCCAAACGCAATTCTTCTTTAATACGCTCAAAAATCAGTATATTGCTATCCACTGCCATGCCAATAGAAAGAATAAATCCGGCAATACCGGGAAGTGTTAAGGTAATGGGCCACAGGCGGAATATGGCATACGTAATGACGCCATAAATGAGGAGTGCGATATTTGCTAACAATCCGAAAGATCCATAATACACCCACATAAACGCCATCACCAGCGTGAGCCCAATAGCACCGGCCCTGATACTTTTTTGAACGGATTCTTGTCCTAGTGTAGGACCGATTGATTTCTCTTCAATTACCTGGATAGGAACGGGCAATGCGCCACTATTTAACAGAATTGATAAGCTCTTTGCCTGCTCAGATGAAAATCCACCGCGAATAATTGCCTGTCCATCGGGGATAACCACATCGACGCGCGGCCAGGTGATCGGAAATTCATCTAAGAAAATAGGCAACGGTTTACCGATATTATTCTCCGTAATCGTTTTAAATAATTCTTTTCCTTCTGTGGAAAACTCAAGTGAAACAGCGGGATTGCCGGTTTCATAATCAATGGTAACCTCTGCACGCTGTAATTCTTTTCCCGTCAGAGGTGTTTCATGGGTATTGGCAAGAGAGGGAATAATGTTTGCGGATGAAGTCGCATCAACATCTTCATTAAATTCACGAAAGGCAAGTTGAGCCGTTTGACCAATGAGTGCTTTTGCCTGTTCGGCTTCAGTGACACCGGGCATCTCAACGATTATACGCCGTGAATCACCGACATTCGACGTTTGAATATTTGGTTCTGAAACGCCGAACATATTGACGCGCCTTTCAATAGTATTTCGGGTTGCTGCGAGTGCCCTTTCTTGATCGACATCGGCAATTTGAGTCATATCTGCTTCATAAACTAAGCGCACTCCACCCGCAATATCAAGACCTAACACGGTCTCCGGCTTTTTTTGTATCCGTAGACGCTCGGTAACAATATTAAGTTGCAGCGGGCGCAGTTCACGGTCTATTTTATAGCCAAATAGTTCAAACTGTAAAGATAAACCTTCGGGAATAGAAATTCCGATAGCGAGAAGGGTTAACAGAAAAATAATAAAAATGGTACGTCTTGGGTTTTGCATATAATTTATTTTCTTTTTTGTGATATTCCGGAAATCGTCAATTGTTTAGCTCCGGAAAATGCATAGCGAATCGTTCCATTATCATAATTTATGGTAACCGCCACCAAATCTCCCGTCTTTACCCCAATAACTTCAACAAACTCTGATGGTACCACCACGACTAAACTACTTCCTGATTTATAAACAGTTTGCTGCACAGGTCGAATTAGGAATAATGAATCATGAATTAAGGGAATACTCAATAACAATAACTCATTCCTTATTCATGCTTCCTAATTCATAATTCATTTTACGAGTTCTTCTTCATCTCCCAAAATCATGACCCGGGATCCTTTTAAGATGCGCTCGACAAATGGATCTTTTCTCTGTTTTCTGAATTTAAATTCATCTTCCGTCATAACCGTATAGTTAATTTCTGTTCCCCTACGCTGTTCTTCCTGTTTTAATACCTGCAGTACCTCAGGCAGTACCACGTGTCCAACAAGCAGCAAATCAACATCATTAACACTGTGTTTGATACCCCGTACATATTTTCCTGAAAGCATAATAAATTTCACTTTTCCTAATTTTGCTTTTTTTGCCAGAAGCACTCTCCCTAATCCTTCACTTTTATTAATCAGCTCTAGTAAGTCAAAGTAAAAGGGATTATCATGCCGCATGATATAGTATTTGCGATTTCCTCGCATCTCAGCAGATGCAAATCCGCTATCCTGCAAATGCTGCATTTCACGACGGATGGCATTCATAGCCTCGTTTGTTTGCCGCTGAATTTCACGAAGATGGTACTTTTTGTCGGGATTAAGAAAGAATAAAGATAAAATCTTCATTCGTACCCGAGAGATTATAAGGTTTTCAAGCATGGATAATAGCTAACGGCTAATTAGTTATTATTGTACTACACCAATAACCTGATAACAATATATTGAAAACAAATTGTATTTGTATACTGGGGAAAATATAATTTACTCCTCCTCTTTAAGCCTATATCTGAAAGCTTCGGACATATGCTTAACGTCAATATTTTTTGAATTATCTAAATCAGCAATAGTCCGAGAAAGCTTTATCATTTTATGATAACTGCGTGCAGATAAACTAAATAGTGAAACCGCTTTTCTGAGTAAATCTTGACACTCATCTGAAAGCTCACAATATTTTTTAATATCACGGCTGCTCATTTCAGCGTTTGATTGTAGTTTTGTCCCCCTAAATCGTTTCCGTTGCATTTCGCGCGCCTTTTCAACTCGTTTTCGAATCGTTTTACTGTTCTCGCCCTGCTGTATATGTGATAGTTCTTCGGGTGATAATTCAGGACAATGAAGATGAATGTCGATTCGATCTAACAGAGCTCCTGACACTTTCCGCCGGT
>MGAO01000043.1:29175-64189 GCA_001788215.1 Candidatus Roizmanbacteria bacterium RIFCSPLOWO2_01_FULL_40_14
TTCCTAAATGGCCGCACGGACAGGGATTTGCTGCTGCTATCAGAATAAACTGCGCCGGATAGGTTACTTGTCCGGCTGCACGCGCTATGGAAACAATACCGTCCTCTAAAGGCTGACGCAGCGCTTCGAGAACAGTTCGAGGAAATTCGGGCAACTCGTCCAAAAATAATACGCCTCGATGCGCCAATGAAATTTCACCCGGCATGGGATTACTCCCACCGCCAATAAGTCCAATTCGAGAAGTGGTATGGTGAGGTGATCTAAACGGGCGTGATTTTACGACAGATTCACCGGGAGGTAAATTTCCCGTAATTGAATATATCTTGGTCACTTCAAGCGCTTCCAACTCAGTAAGCGTGGGGAGAATAGAGGGAAATGCGCGCGATAACATCGTTTTACCGGCCCCGGGAACTCCTTTCAGTAGGACATTATGTCCACCCGCTGCTGCTATCTCGAGTCCCCGTTTCGCCTGTTCTTGCCCTTTTACATCTGCCATATCAAATACTGCATGCGTCTCTGTTTGAAGGGATGAAAATAAAATATGCGGCTCAGATGATATTTCAATAGTATTGGTCAAATAGCCGAATATTGTTAAGAGCGAATCAAATCCGAATATTGAAATACCGGATATAATCGCCGCCTCTTTTGCATTTGATTTCGGCAGAAATAGCCGTTTGAATTTTTTCTCTCGTGCCATAATAGCAAGAGGCAATACGCCATTGGTATGCCGTACCGTTCCATCAAGAGATAATTCACCAATAACAATAGCGTCTGAAGTATCTGCGGCCAGTTGTTCAGAAGCGAGCAATATTCCCAACGCAATAGGTAAATCATAGGAGGGGCCTGCCTTCGGGAGATCTGCAGGTGCTAGATTAACAATGATACGATACGCGGGGAACTCAGCATTAATATTTAAAATGGCTGATCGGACACGTTCTTTTGCTTCTGAAACCGCTTTGTCGGGAAGACCGACGATCGTGAAAGAAGGAAGACCTTTTTTAATTACCGTTACTTCGACTTCAACAGGGACCGCGGTAAGTCCCACTATTGCTCCCGATGTTACTTTAGCAATCATTGAAAAAAGTATATCAAAAAATTGAATGGAAAATCGATATCAAAAGCGTACTACTTTTCTTTCGTCTTTTGATACCACGTAAAAAGATCGGCGGCTGGTTTATTGATTTCGGGTAATATCTTTAGTAATTTATTCCGAATAGAAAGGGATGTTATTTCTTTCTCTCCTTGTGACGTTAGCCATTCGTTAATTCTGCTGACGACCTGTTTTGTTTGTTCACTGGTCAGACCCGCTGCTCCCATGACCCGCGCTATTTTAACTTCACTAAATAGTTCCTTCGATCCATCTCGTTTTATAACAATATATTTTTCCATCATCCTATCCTACCAAATAACAAATAATAGAACAATAAGACTCACCCGCATATTCTCTTTCGAGCTGAGCGGGTTGATATAATTTGATATACTACACATGAGGATACCGGATAATCACCCGCTCAGGATTAGGCACTCTGTGCCTAGCTCTGAGCGGGAGGAAAGTCCAGACAGCATGAATATGTGGGGTGGCGACGTAAGTCGCCTAGTCGTAAGACAGGGTGTCCCACTCAGGAAACTGAGCGGGGACAGATACTGAATTAACCGTATCTGAGAGCCATAGAGACGAGCTAGATCCTAAACCTTCCGATTCGGAGGACACGGAACTAGAATGTGAGACGATAGCAATCCCACCCGCTGCAACCACCGATCGGCTCGTCATACCGTTTGCATATTCCGGAAGAGCCAAAGCTTGTGGGCATAGACAAATGATTATTTATCCTGAGTTTATCGAAGGAAAAACAGAATCTGGCTTACGAGTATCCTCTAGAGATTCTTTCCAAACTGAAAACTTTGAAGTTTGGAATTAGAATCTCTTGAGTCCTTCCGAAATGAGTACTTCAGCAGCGTGGACGTAGACCACGGGCTGAACACGAATGAAGGAGGACACTTTACATCGAAAAGCCGAGTGCTAAGATATGGCGGGCAACATGATAATCCCAAATCTAATTCGAACGTGAGTAAAGTTGAGCATCTCCCAGAATAGAACAGAAAGCCGAGTGCTAAGATAGGACGGGCTATATTCAAGAACTTTTTTCAGGAGTATTCAGAGGTCGTATCGTTTCTTCAAATAATACTTGAAGACATACGAAAAAAGGAACGGCGAGAATCGCGCCGATAAATCCGGCCAGTCGCGCTCCAATAAGAATAGAAATAATACTCACCATGGGAGGAACGCCGACGGCACGTTTCATAACCAGCGGAACTGCTAAATGGTTTTCTATTTGTTGCACTATAAAATAAAGTAGTGCAACAGCGGCTGCTAACCATGGTGAAATCAACGATGCAACAATAATAGCGGGAATAGCCGAAATGATTGGTCCTACCATGGGTACAATCTCAAGAAATCCGGCTAAAATAGCAAGAGGCAACGCAAAGTCTATGCGCAGTAACACAAGACCAGTATATGTTAAGAGACCAATTAAAATCATCAACGAAATTTGACCGCGTGTCCAGGCACCGAGCCGGTCTTCAATTTTGAGCAGTACTTGCACAATACGCTCTTTATATTCTTCTCCGAGAAGATTTCTTAAAAATATGCGCAGATGACGTCGTTCAAGAAGCATATAAAAGGTGAGAGCAAAAAAGGTAAATACATTGACGAGCGATGAAACAATGCCGAACGTCGCTTTTACAATATTTCCTGAAAGTGAAGTGAGTTGATCAGTAAGCCGTGTCGGTGAAATATCAATATACGGCGAAATATTTTCAATCACATTTCCAAGGACTAATACTAATCGTTCTGTTTCTCGTCCGAGTATGGGCGCAATGCCGGCTACGGTAAAAAAGACAAAGGCTATCAATGCTGAATACACAATAAGAATTGCGACAATGCGCGGCATTTTGAAAGATTCTAGTGCGTCAACAGGTGCTCGTAAACCAGAAGCGGCAATAACAGAGAGTGAAACCAGAAAAACTATCTCACGAATCTGGACAACAAGCCAGAGTAGCAGTAAAACTCCAATGGTAAAAAGAATTGTTTTATATGATATTTCAACACGTTGCACCATGCCATACGTAGTTTAGATGAGAATGTGTATTTTTGCAAGCTGACAGCTTCGTCTGATACAATAGAGTAATCTGAAGGGTAAAGGAGGGTTGGCTGAGCGGTTCAAAGCGGCGGTCTCGAAAACCGTTCTCTCGTAAGAGAGGCACAGGTTCGAATCCTGTACCCTCCGCATTTATGAAACTATTGCGCGATTATCAAAAAGAGGTTGAAGAGCTAACAATTAAATTTAATTTTAATTGGTCAACATATGTTGAATTTATTCATTTAGTAGAAGAGGTTGGAGAACTCGGAGAAGCTTTAACTGTTCATCACGGCGACAGACAAGAAGGGGATGGTCAACAAGCGTTAGCTGATCACAATGATATAGAGGAAGAAATTGGGGATATACTGTTTACGCTGTTAGCGTTAACCAACCAGTTAAATATTGATTCATCAAATAGTCTTGAGAAAGCATTTAAAAGATATAAGGGAAAAATTATCAAATCACAAAAATGAAAAAAGAATTTTCAGCGGGAGGCATTGTATTCAAAAGATCAACAGATCAAAAGATCAAAGGAGCAAATATTCTTTGGTTAATCTGTCAGCATTCGCAACATAAAGGTTGGGTATTCCCGAAAGGATTGATCGGTGATTCAATTGACAATGAATCGCGTGAAGATACGGCTGTTCGTGAAGTAAAAGAAGAAACGGGGACTGATGCAGAGATTATAAGGCAATTGCCAACACCGATACAATACTGGTATCAACTTAAAGGTCAGAAAATATTTAAGACCGTTTATTTCTATCTCATGAAGCATCTCGGAGGAGATTTTAAAGATCGGGACCATGAAATGATGGATGTACGTTGGTCGACAGAAGAAGAAGTAAAAAAAACGTTAACCTATGACAATGACAAGAAAGCGTTTGAAGAAGCATTGAAGATATTTCAACAATTGTCACCCTGAGCAAAACGAAGGATCTATACAATTTTTGTTTTAATTTTTTCGTTCCCGTAGCTTAACTGGATAGAGTACAGCCCTCCGAAGGCTGTGATGCGAGTTCAACTCTCGCCGGGAACACCTGATATACTATGTCATCTGGAGAGGTGCGAGAACGGCTAATCGGTACGCCTGGAAAGCGTATGCCCTTCGGGGCTTGCAGGTTCGAGTCCTGTCCTCTCCGCCAGAAGCGATGCTGTCATCCTCAAACATACGAATAGATTGATATAAAGAGCTAATTACCTTTTTTATCATAAAATGTTAATCCTGCTCCAGTAATCTTTTTGGTGTTATTTAGCCTTAAAAAGTGTTCGAATCTCACTCTCTTCGAGAGTTTTTGAAGCTCATACGATGATTCTATAAATGCTCGTCCTTAACAACCTTGGGAAGATTATCCCAGATAGATCGCCACATAAAAGTCATTAGGTCTACAATTTCCTTACTCTCAATAATTACCCCCATAAATGGTGTTTGCATCTTAAAGATCCATATTTTGGTTCCACAAATTAATATGAGTGCTTCAAAATCGTTTCTTGGAGGAAGTAACTTAATTTCTCGAAAATCGGTATCGCTAGTTGCAGTTCTACTCCAATGAGAAGGGAATTTATTAGAGATTATATATATCTTTGAGTTTTTAATTTGTCTTCTATAGTGAGTTAATTTTCGTGTGAATACTTGATCTCCAATAAAGTTATAAAAATTTTCAACATCTCCTATTTGATAGGCGACATTATTATCTCGTAATGTTCTAAAAAAATCTTTTTTCAGATTCCATATATTTTCAGCCCTTCGTAAATTTCAATTTTCGATATATTGGCTTTATTGTTTATCACTGCTTTTAATTGAGGTACTATTGTTTCTAACTCTTTCTGACACTCGTGCCATTTCTCTTGATTAGTCTTGACAATATCAATCAGTACATCAGGATCAACAGCTTTATATATTTTTTCTTTCTGAATCTTGCCTTCTGATAACAAACCTTTCTCTTTAAGATTAGAAACACAGGAATAGGTAGTTGTCCTTTTTATGCCTGCATTTTTTGCTAGGGTAGTAATAGTAACGGGCCCGTTTCTTAAAGCTACTATATATAACTTAGCCTCATTATCGGTTAATCCAATTTTTTTAAGAATTTTCTTCATAACGACGACGACTATCGTCAAAGAATGGTAAGTAAATTAGATTGTTATTATAACATAATTCTATTATATACGAACTATTTTAGACGTATTATTAGAAGTTATTGACTCACAGCAAGGAAAAAGTAAAATAAGCATTCATATGCAAAAGACTAAACTCTTTTGGTACGTATTAACTATCGCTCCAATACTCTTATTGGTTATCGGCTATTTGTATCCTAGTTCATTTTTCTCCAACCAGCAAAAACTGAGAAACTTTATTGTCTCTTTTGGGTCTATGGCACCTCTGGTTTTTATAACCATACAAATTATCCAAGCAGTTTTAACACCCATTAGTCACTATGTAGTTGGGCTATTAGGAGGGTTTATGTTTGGTGTATGGCCAGGATTTTTATATAACTGGATCGGGAGAATGATTGGATCATTAATTGCATTTTATCTTGGCAGAAAGTTTGGAAGAAATATTGTTAAGCATGTTGTGAAGGAAAAAAATATAGATAAGTACGATAATTTTTTTGCAAAAGGAGCACTTGTCCTTTTTCTCATGTATTTTTTACCTGCATTTCCCGACGATGAACTTTCTTATTTAGCTGGATTTTCTACTATGAAGGCACAAGTTTATATCCCTATTATGATGATTGGTCATGTTGGTGGTAGTTTGGGACTTGCCTATGCAGGAAACGGAATTTCTTACAAAGATCCATTATTTATTTTTCTGTCTCTAGTAACATTCTTGGGAGGGGCGGTTTTTGTCTTCAATTATAAAAAATTACAGATCACTCATAGTATATATGATAAATAGAGAGCTGCTTACTCATGAAGATTTTCGTCCTCCATCGGAAGAATACGTGGAGGCAGTAAATAATTTTTTTGAAATAGAAAGTGATCAGGTGTTGAATTTTAATTTATTACCAAAGCGAATTCCTCTTCAAAAGCTTTGGCAAGAAGCTTTACCACTTATCGATCAAAACCCTCAAGATAGGGAACTATACATTGGATGGGATTTAATTGATAGGAAACTTCAGATAACTGAAGTAACCGAAGGCTTAAAATACGAAGAAATTGTCCAAGATCCTATCCAAAAGAGCTTGAGTTTTCAAACAGGTGGAGAATTACAGCCGCTGAATACTCATTTAATAGATTTTCATACCCATCCTTTCGTTCCTGATTTAGAGCGATCAACTCGTAAAAAACATTTACAAATTTATAGAATGCCACGATCTACTGTTTCTGACCTATTTGGTTTTTCTAAAGATTCAGGACGTCTTGCACGAGTAATAGTTGATATATCGCAAAGGAAAAATGAGAAAGTTGGTTCATCTTTCGTTGCAATGAAAACAACCGCTTCATGGAATACAAACCAGCCAGGATGGCAGACTTATCTTTGGGAACTTCTGAATTCGGAATACTTGGGTCTCCCCATTCATATCCATGAAACCGTGGATGAAGTATTTTGTGGTCATCTTGTAATTGAAAGAAGACTTCAGCCAGATGAACAATGGAGTAGAACAGCAGGTTTAGCAATTTACCGAGGGCTAGTTTGGGAAGATACTGACAAACCTCAGTATGCGATAAGATATGATGAATTTTATCGACGGCTTTTAGCCATGAAGAAAAGTAGGTTTTTCGGACTGTTATAAAAATGAGTATTTTCTCAACTACAAAAAGTTTATTGTTTTAATATCTATATCAAGTTCTTTCGTTCAATTTAATTTTTTCGTATAATATCCTTGGGAGAAACCGTTGTACTTTGAGGTTAGAAATTGACTATCTTTAGCTTCGTTATGCTCTGGGTAGGCAAGCATTATTTTGCAGACCCAAGGCAGGAAGTGTTCGAAACAAAGTGCATCCTCCCCGCAAGATTTACTCATAATGAAACGACGTTCTATTAAACTGCACCATTATTTTCTGTTGGATATTAACCCAGTTATTCGCTTTCTTATTTTGTCTGATACCGTTCTGATTGGAGCCGCAGGGCTACTTGGACCCATCTTTGCTCTCTTTATTGAAGAATTTATTCAAGGAGGCAATGAAGCTATTGCCGGACTTGCCGCGGGTATTTATCTTTTTACCAAAAGTCTTATGCAAATCCCCGTTGCGCATATCATTGATAAAGTTCGAGGTGAAAAAGATGATTTCTGGTTAATGTTTGTTTTTACATTACTTATTGCGTTTACTCCGCTATTATATCTTTTTATTAATACGCCGATGCAACTCTATATTGTCCAATTTATTCTCGGACTTTTTTCGGCATTCACCTTTCCAAGCTATATGGCGATATTTACCCGGCATATTGATAAGACAAAGGAGGGAACTGAATGGGGTATTTATTTTACGCTGACCGACTTAATTAGCGCTGCTTTTGCAGCCGTTGGTGGCTATATAGCAGTTTCTGAAGGGTTTCCAACCTTAATCATTTCAGTTGTGATTTTGTCAATTATTGGTGCACTGCTTTTATTACCGATCAAACCCTATATTAAAATTTTCCGCTGATTTTATTCTTCATCTATTTATTTTTATCCGTAATTGATATGATGTGTTTATGGCCGGAAAAACAGGGTATGTACTATTGTATAGTGGAATAATCGTTGTCATCTTTGCTGCCGTAAGTATGGTTTTGGCATTAACGGCAACTATTAAACCCGTACAATTTTACCAGCCCGAAGATATATCCCTTGATTTCTCACGTATGGTTCCTTCCTATCAAATTCCTGGTTTGCCTGAAGCAATACGTCCTGATGAAAATCTCAACACTGATTTAGCTTCTTCTGAAGTGTTGAGCGATTCGTTTAATTTACTAATCCATATGTTTCTCATGGGATTTCTCGTGAATGTCGGTACGAAGTTGGCTACTCTTGGAGGTAATCTGGTCCGTCCTATTGTCGTTAAAGTAAACAAACAAGAACAAGTCATTTCACCAAAACAACCGGATAATTCTGCCAATTCACCACAGTGATATCTTTTTATTTATCCAGTTTTCTAGCCGAAATACAATCACGAATTTTTCCGACAAGATTATCTTTTCATCATGCAGTTCCCTACTTTTCACAGTATGAATCGCGTGAATTAGTTGACGATCCGAAATGGAAGCAGTCGGGTGCAAAAACAAAAGATGAATATGCATATTGGAGTCATAACTCGTGCGGCATGGCGTGTCTGAAAATGATTTTGAAATACAAACTGAATAAAGAAATTCCAATAGTAACTCTAGCGAAAAAATGCACGGAATACGGCGGATACATTTTGAAAAAGGATGAAGCTGAGGGATTGTTTTACGAACCATTCTGCCTGTTTGTGAAAGAAGAATTTAATATTAATGCTTCTGTTGCACCTTTTTTAACTCTGAAAAGAATATTGTTTGAAATAAGCAAAAATAACTTAGTAATTACATCTGCTCATCCGGATATCAGAGATAGAAATAATCCAAAACCAAAAGGCTCTGGCGGTCATCTCGTGTTAATCACCGGATATGATTTGAAAAAGAAAACAATAACCATCCACAATCCCAGCGGTTCTTACCAAAAATCACAGGAACATTATGAAATGAGTTTTAAAGAGTTTAAAAAGTTTTTCGCGGAAAGAGGGATAGTAATATATATGTAATGCCGTATATCACGTAGTTAATTGCCGATTACTAATCGGCACTACGTCTCAAAGGTGTAGCAGCACTTGTGCTGCACAATTGCATATTTATTAAAATGATTCAAATCATTTCAATAGATTCAAAATTAAGTTTTGTGATATAAGTAAATTACCATGGAACCTCAACAACCAACTTCTTCTCAACCACCAGACCCGATTCCACCAGCAGAACCCGCTCATCATACACCGTTAAAAATTATTCTGATTGCAATTGGCATTCTCCTTGCGGGTGCTATTCTGGTATTTGTGTATCAAACAATTCAGGCCAATCGAAGTTGGCGCTTCACCGAACCGCCAGACATGATGGGATCAATTAACCAAGTATCCCCTTCTCCCATACTTGATGAAACTGCAGAGTGGAAGACGTATACAAATACTAACAGTATTTCTGGATTCCAAATAGATATTCCTTCTATCTGGAAAGAATTAGAACATTCTTCAAGTTTTGAAAATTCGAGTATGTTTCAGGCACCTGATGGCAGCCAGATTGACTTGACGGTAGAGCAAACTACTTTCAATGATTTAGATTCATATCTTAGTGATCTTGATAAAACTAATACTACTGCCTGGGAAGGAAAGCCTTCTAAAACGATCAAGCAAACTCAACTAATTACGATTGGAAATGCAAAAGGCATTATTCGCGTAGAAGATTGGTTGGCGGCTGGATTTACTACGAAAGTAACATACATTATAAACGATAATAAGGTCTTTTCTATAACGCTTCTTCCATATGGTGACGGTAATTTTGAAACACAGGAGGCTGCAAAGAAGTACGACCATATCCTCTCCACGTTCACATTCCTCGAATAAAAGCACACCGAGAGAGCGCGGCTACAAAAAAGTCCAGCAAGCTGTCCCACTACAAATTTGTGAAAATTCGTTATGATTCGTGGAAATCCTGAAGTTTACCTCTTTGGAGATGATTTCTTTTTACGAGCTTTACCAGCAAGACCTGCTTTACGACGCTCTTTAACCCGAGGATCACGCGTCAAGAATCCGCTTTTCTTAAGTAGTGGTCGATATTCATCGTGATTTATGGTATCAAGCGCACGCGCCATACCATGAACAACAGCATCAAGTTGTCCATTTTTCCCGCCGCCATATACGAGCACCGTAACCGCATAGTCATTGAGCGTCTTTGTCACACGCAATGGTCCCCGATAGGCTACTTTATTTACTTCTCCGGGAAAGTAGTCGGCAACATCTTTTTTGTTTACCAGAAAATCGCCAGCTTTGATATTTTGACCGTGGACAACCACTGACTTCTTGTCAGATAGAGGGTATAGTCGTACCTGCGCACTTGCTTCCCGACGACGACCAACGGCTTGATAATATGTTTTTTGAGCTGTTGGTTTTGATGTTACTTTACTTGTTTGTACCATATTGAATATACGTCGTAATTAATAACTCGTAAATTATTTCTGTTTAATCTTATCGCTGTAGGGGTGTTTTTCGTCAGCATAAATATATAATCTGCTTAACCATTGATCCCGTAATTTATTTTTTGGTAACATACCCGATACGGCATGTCGAACAATCTCATCAGGCTTTCTCTCTCGTAACTGACCCAGCGTTTCTTTCCGTAAACCGCCCGGATATCCGGAATATCGTGTATATACTTTTTGGTCTTCTTTTCGGCCCGTTGCTTTTACCTGTTTTGCGTTAATGACCACAACAAAGTCACCGCAATCCATATGTGAAACAAAGTATGACTTATTTTTTCCACGGAGTAAATTCGCAATGACAGTTGCCTCTCGTCCTATTACTTTATCAGCAACATCAACGAGATGCCACGTTCTTTGTATTTGATTTTGTTTTGTGTTGGTGAGCGGCATCGCGCTTCTCCTTTGTTAAATCGCTAATTTCAAGAGTCACTTGTGGTGCATTATCTCCCCGTCTTGCGGGTGCCGGCTGTATGGTTACCTGCTTACGAAGCACTTTTCGTACGTGCTCAACAATATGTTTACCTTTCGATCTTGTTGTCTGAATTTTCTTATATACCAGAAGGTTTTTGACGAGGTTTTCCGTAAGAGCTGCACGATACGATGCGCCACGTCCGATCTTTTTCATGATACCAGCACGACTCCTTTTTTCTTTAATTGGTCTTGGATCTGATCGATCGATTTCGCCCCAAGGTTTCGTACTTTCTCAACATCAGTTCGTGATTTTCCTTCAAAATCAGCAAGGGTAGCAAAACCACCTTTCTTAAGCGCATTGGTTATACGGATAGGAAGTTCTAATTCTTCAACTGATGATTTAAGAACCGTTTGTGATGTTGAGACAGATTGCTTCGGCTGATTGTTATTTCCTTCTTGTGGATTGTACATATGCTGAAAGTATGATACGAGTGTCTGAGATGCGTAAGTCAAGGCTGTTTCTGGATCAATAGCACCATTAGTCCATACATCAAGAATAAGCTTATCAAAATTAGTTTCTCGACCTACTCGAGTTTCTTCAACAGAAAAATTTACCCGTCGAACAGGAGAGTATAAACTATCCACGGGTATGGAACCCATCTCAGATAGTAAACGGTCTTCTGAAGGTACATATCCCATACCCTGTTCGACCCATATGGTCATTTCAAGCTTTGTATTCTTATCGGTCAGTGATGCAATATATTCATCAGGATTAGATATAGTCACCTCAGCGGGAAGCGTTATATCTTTTGCAGTGACTTCGCCTACTCCCTTTTTCTCAAGAGTAAGTTTTGCTTCTTGTTCACCTTCAAGGTGAAAGTTTACTTTTTTAAGATTCAGAATAAGCTCGACAATATCTTCTCGCAAACCTTTCAAGGTAGAAAACTGATGCTTGGCTCCCTTAATCTTAAGTTTTGATATCGCTGTTCCGGGAATACTGGACAATAGTATGCGGCGCAAGCTGTTTCCCAACGTTGATCCATATCCCTGCGGAAGTGGCTCAATTTCAAATTGAGCATAGTTTGCAGTTTTTTCTTTTGCGGTAACGGTAAAGAATGGTTCGTTCATACTAGTATTTATCGTGAATAGTATTCTACTATAAGCTGTTCTTCTATGTCTTCACTAATATCTTCTCTTTTCGGATAAGCTGTAATTTTACCAGCTGTTGCCTTTTTTTGCAACCACCCTGGTGTCATGAGAGTTTTTTCCGATAACGACTTCTCAATGACCGGTATCCTAACACTTTTCGGCTTTAAACTAACGATATTGTCGATTGAAACTTGGTAGGATGGAATGTCTACCCGACGATCTGAAACTCGTATATGTCCGTGTCGTACTAACTGTCGGGCCGCTGCACGAGTCGGGGCAAATCCGAGTCGGTAAACAACATTATCCAACCGCCGCTCTAAATGAGACAATAAAGCCTCTCCCGTAACTCCTTTGGTTTTGGCAGCTTCTTGATAATATCGTTTAAACTGATTTTCCATTATACCATACATTCTTTTTACTTTTTGTTTTTCTCGCAATTGTTTCCCATAGTCAGATGGTTTTCTTCCCATTCTTTGACCATGCTGTCCAGGGCGTATCTTTGCTCGTTTGAGAAATGATGCATGTGCCTTTGATCCCGCTGTTTTCAAGCCCAGATCTACTCCCTCACGTCGTGCTAGTTTATTTCGTGGTCCTCGGTAACGTGCCATGGTTATACTCTTCGTTTCTTCTTTGGCCGCACGCCGTTGTGCGGAATTGGTGTAATGTCGGCAATTAGACTTAATTTAATACCCGAATTTTTGAGTGCTCGAAGCGCTGCTTCTCGACCCATACCAGCCCCTTTGAGATATACTTCTAGTTCGTTTGTTTGGAATGGCTTCATGCTCTCAAGTAGTTGGGTAACAATTTTTGTGGCCGCATACGGCGTTGCCCGACGGGCGCCTTGAAAACCAACACTCCCTGACGAACCAGAGCATATTACATTTCCCTCGTGGTCAGTTACCGTAACCAGAGTATTATTGAAGGTAGACGTAATATACATGCGTCCTTTTGAGACGGTTTTTTCTTCTTGTTTCTTTTTTGATTTTGCTTGTGCCATAGGTTAATTATTGTTGCGGTGCTTCTACTTTTGCACGCTCTTCTTTCTTAAGTGCACCGACCGTCTTTCTTTTTCCCCGTTTCGTACGGGCATTTGTTTTCGTACGCTGTCCACGTACCGGGAGTCCTTGCGCGTGACGTTTTCCTCGATAAGAACCGATTGTTTGTAAACGCTTTATGTTATCAGCTATTAATCGACGCAAATCTCCCTCAACCATATAGTCAGCTTCAATTACTTTTTGAATACGTGCAATCTCTTCCTCTGTAAGCTCGCGAACCCGTTTTGCCGGTTCAACCTTTGCTTTTTTAAGAAGACTTTGTACATTATTCCTCCCAATACCATAAATTGCTGTTAATGCAAAATGCACTGGTCTTCCTTCTGGTAAATCTGTTCCTGCTATTCTTGGCATATTATTTTATTCGAAATACAATGCGTCCTTTTTCGCGATCGTAGGGCGTCATCTCTATACGAACTCGGTCACCGGGCATAACGCGGATATAATGCATGCGCATTTTACCGGACAAATGACACAACACGTTCGTATTGAGTAATTCTTTATCTTCTGCATTGTCAATCGTAACCCGAAACATAGTATTAGGAAGTGCTTCAGTCACGGCTCCCTCTACTAGAAAAGTTCCTTTATGATTCATCGATCGTTTCGCTTATGTCAAAACAAGTAACCCACCGCGCGTTAAAGCGATGGTCTTCTCGAAACAAGAAGCAATTGTACCATCTTTAGTTCGGATTGTCCAACCATCAGCCTCGTCTATATACACGTCTGGTTTGCCCATGACATATATTGCTTCAATGGCCAATGTCATGCCTATTTTTAATTCTGGTGTTTTTGAAAGTGGCCTCATAAGTAGTCCGGGAACTTCAGGATCTTCATGTAATTTCTTCCCTACTCCATGGCCTACTAATTCTTCAACAACCCCATACCCTTCCGGTTCAATAGTATTCTGAATCGCTTGTGAAATATGACCAATGCGATTACCCAATTTAACTTGAGCAATTCCATTTTTTAATGCTCTCTCTCCTGTTTTCAAAAACTTATTAATTTTATCATTTGGATCTTTGTCCGCCAGCTGGCGGATTGGATCTTCTACTCTAACCGTCCAACTCATATCCGTATGAAATCCCTGATAGTACATACCGAGATCAACCGTAACAACATTGTCTTCTTTCAGAATTATTTCTTTATGAGGAATACCATGGACAACACAATCGTTGATACAAATACAGCTTGCCCATCGATATCCTTTCACCCGCTTAAATGACGGCTCTCCACCTTCTTTTCTGATCAGATCATCGGCAAACTTATCAATCTTAGCCGCCGAAATACCGGGTTTAACTTGTATAAGTGTTTCTGTAAGGACGCGCTTAAGCTTTTTTCCGCCTTCCTGCATAGTTGCAATTTCTTTTTCAGATTTTAGATGGATCATATCTTTTTTTCTTTGATAATTTCTACAAGTTCATTAATTACTTGCTCGATAGACATATTGCTCGTGTCGAACTCAATCGCATCAGATGCTTTTTTGAGTGGATTAATCGCGCGCGACATATCCCGATTATCTCGCTCGATTGTTTCTTGCAAGACCTTCTCAAACGAGACATACTCTCCTTTTTCTTCAAGCTGCTTCTGTCGTCTCAAAGCCCGCGTCTTCTGATCAGCTATCAAATATATCTTGATATCGGCATTTGAAAGCACCACAGTACCTATATCTCTTCCTTCCATAACAACACTAAATTTTGAGGCTATTTCCTTTTGTATTTTCACAAGATATGATCTGATCTTAGGATATTGAGCAACAACAGCAGAACCACGGCTCACCTCTGATGTTCGTATGTTATCTTGAACATTTTCATCGTTGAGATACACGTCAAAAGAAAATTTGTCCCGAGCAGGTCTAAGACGTAAGGGGACTTTCTTAAGTTCTAAAAGAAGTTCGACAGGATTTTCGAGCGATATATTTTTTCGTAAACCAAGAACAGCAACGGCACGATACATAGCTCCAGAATCAACATATCGTGCATTGATTTTTTTTGCAAGCAATCGAGCAATTGTCCCTTTTCCAGCGGCCACTGGACCGTCAATTGCTATTTGCATATGTTGTTTCATTTCACCTTGAGGTGTTTGAGGATATCCTGATGAACCTTTTTAATGGATTGTTGACCATTAATTTCAACCAATAATTTTTTCCGTTTATAATGTGATATAACGGGCCTCGTATATTTATGAAAGCTTTCAATACGGACTCGTATGGCTGCAATGGTTTCATCTTCACGAACGATATCGTTTCGGTACGCAAGACGCCAAAGCGCTTCTTTATCTGAAATGTTTATATAAAATACGTTATCTATCTTGTGTGTAAACTCTTTTGCCTGCATTGCGGTTCGGGGAAAACCGTCGAGAATAAAACCAATTTGATATTCTGGTTTTTTTAAGTACTCTTCAATGATTTGGATTGTTTTTGAATCAGGGATTAAAACACCCGCATTCATCGTTTCTTTCACATAGCGGCCCCATGACGTTTTTTCTTTTGCCATCTCGCGAAATATATGCCCTGAGGATAAGTAGGCAATTTTAAATTTTTTGCTCAGCAGATTTCCTTGTGTTGATTTGCCGGATCCTTGGATCCCCATGAGAATGATTTTCATAATTAATTCAAAAACCCTTCATAATTTCTCGTGATCAGTTGTGCTTCCATTGCTTTCATGGTTTCAAGCACCACTGATACCACAATCAAAACACCCGTTCCTCCCAATAATAATACTGAAATACCGGTAACGCCTTGTACTAATGCGGGAAGAATTGCTATTGTACCAAGAAATAAAGCTCCTGCCAAGGTAATACGGGTCAGAATATAATTGAGATAGTTAGCGGTCGCACTCCCGGGACGAATTCCCGGAACAAATCCCCCGTATTTTTGTACTTCTGATGCTATTTTTTCAGGATTGAAAGTGATTGCGGTATAAAAGTAGGTAAATCCGACGACGAGCAAGAAATACAGGAGATTGTACGTGATGCTACTTGGATCAAAGAAACGGGCAAGACTCGTAAAAAAATTAGCAATAGCAGGATTGGGTACTTGCCCTAAAAAGTTGGCCAACATAGACGGAAGCAATACTAATGAAACCGCAAAGATGATCGGAATGACGCCGGCCTGATTTAATCGCAGGGGTAAATGGGTTGTCTGGCCCCCATACAAAGCTTTTCCCCGCACCCGTTTTGCGTACGCTATGGGCACTTTTCTCGTTGCTTCATTGACGAGAACAATACTGGCTACGACAAATACCGCAAGTGCGGTAAAAAGAACGAACTGCAGTATATTTTCTCCGGTCACGACGGTTTTTGCCTGCCAAACCATCACCGGCAATCGACCGACAATGCCACCAAAAATAAGAAGAGATATACCGTTTCCAACGCCATGTTGCGTTATCAGCTCACCCAGCCAAATAAGAAGCATAGATCCGGCCGTCATGGTAACCACCAACGCAATAATCTCATGTACCGCCAAGGTGCTGATAACCTGTTGGCTTCTTAAGAGAAAGTACATACCGGTACTTTGCAGGAGTGCAAGAGGAATAGTAAGAAGTCTCGTATATTGATTGATTCTTTCACGACCCGCTTCTCCTTCTTTCTGCATTTCCTCCAGTGCCGGAAACACTTGAGTCAGTAATTGAAAAATGATAGAAGCGTTAATGTAAGGATTTAATCCGAGCGCCATGACAGAAAAGTTAACCAATGTTCCTCCGGAAAAAATATCAAGGAGTGCTAAAAATTGGTTTTCGCTAAAAAACTGGGCAAGTCGCGATGTGTCCACAGCGGGAACTGGAATGTGGGCGAAAATACGAAAGATAAGAAAAATAAGTGCCGTAAAGTACACCTTTTTCTTTAACTCGGGTGTTCGCAAAATGTTAATAATGGGAGAGAGAATAGAATTCATCTTAAATTCCTAATTTTAAATTGACCTAATTTCTAACAAAATTTCAAATTTCCAATGTCTAACGGTTTATTTGTTTTGAAATTAGTCATTTGGCATTTTATTAGTCATTAGTAATTAGGAATTATTTCAGTTTCTGGGTAGATTTGATCGATGGGGATTTTGTTTCTTTTCTAGCAACTTGTTTCTCTTTCTGTTCCCCAACGGTCCCTCCTGCTTTTTCAATTTTCTCTCGCGCCCCTTTGCTCGTCGGCAGTGTAACGGCAAGCGCAACAGACAATTCACCATCGCCTAAAATTTTCACGCCCGTTTCCTTTGCTTTCTCCCCGACAATATGATGCTTGATGAGCGTTTCAATCGTTACCTGAGTATCTTTTTTGAGAATATTTAAATATTTTACATTGACACCAACAATTTTCTTGGTGTCTGGCTTTAACTTTCCTTTTCCTCGAAGAAGAGGAAGTCGTTTATAAAAACTTGAACCAGCGGCAACTCCTTCAAACTGGAGAGGTACTTTTCCACGGGCTTTGCGGCCTTTTGTTCCACGTCCCACAGTGTGTCCGCCTTTACCTGAGCCGTATCCGCGACCCAATCGTTTTTTACTTCCCTCTGTTGTTTTTGGTCTATTTGATAAATTCATTAAGTCACTCCGTTCGTAGCTTTCCCAATGCCTTCATTGTAGCATAGACATTGGTAATTTTATTGTTTGTTCCCAGTATTTTCCCTACTACATCTTTTATTCCCGCTAACTCCAAAACGGTTCGTACGGAACTTCCCGCAATAATACCAGATCCTTTCGGTGCCGGTTTAAGAAAAATTTTTGCTGCACCAAATTTAACTTCAACGCGATGCGGTATGGTTCTTCCATCTTTTAACGGAACTTTCAATAGATGCTTTTTTGCATATAACGATCCTTTTCTAATACCCGATATAACATCCTTTGCTTTACCCAATCCTGCTCCAACATTTCCTTTACGATCACCGACGACTACCAGCGTTGAGAACCCAATACGGTTTCCCCCGCTTGTTTTTTTTGAAGTGCGGTTCACCTGAACAACGCGGTCCTCGAATGAACTTTCTGGTTGATTAATATGATCAGATCTATTTCTCATAGGTTAAAAATCTAACCCTTCCTCTCGAGCGCCTTCTGCGAGCGCTTTGATGCGTCCGTGATATTTGTACCCGCGCCGATCAAAATAAGCTTTTCCGACTTTCTGTTTTTTTGCCTTTTCGGCGAGTAATTTTCCAACCATTCGTGCAATTTGCATTTTCTGTGTTTCCTGAAGTTTTTGCGCTTCTGTGTTTTTTGTTCCTTTGATCTCATGGTCTGACGCACTTACCAACGTTGCGCCCTTCGAATCATCGATAATTTGTACATAAATATGCTGATTGCTTCGAAATACCACGACCCTATTTCGCTTATAGTTTTTCACTGTTTTTTTTGTTGCTTTTTTCATATCGTTTTATGCTGCACCGGCTGCCTTAGCTGCTTTACCGGGCTTGATTCTGACATATTCACCCTCGTAGCGGATACCTTTTCCTTTGTAGGCATCAGGTGGTCTAACTCGTCTAATCTGTGCTGTAATCTCGCCTACGTGCTGCTTATCAATTCCTGAAACCATAATTTTTGCGCCTTTTGTCTGAAAGGTTATTCCTGGCGGTTGTTCAATTTCAACCGGATGAGAAAATCCAATAGTTAGGACAAGCTTATCTCCGGCAATCTTTGCGCGATACCCTACCCCTTTAATTTCTAGTGTTTTCGCAAAACCTTCCGTAACTCCTTTTACGGCATTGGCGACTAAGCTTCGCGCCAAACCATGCAATGCCTTTTCGTTAATTGAATCGCCGCTTCGAGTCATTACTATTTGACCGTCTTCCTGTTTTGTCGTGATCTCTTTTGGCACGACAACTGACAGCTCCCCTTTTGGGCCTTTGACCATAATCCGCTTATCCGATTGGGTAATCGTGACATTTTCTGGTATTGATATTGGTTGATTTCCTATCCGTGACATAATCGCTCCGTTCTTACCATATCTGACAGATCAGTTCTCCACCCATTCCCTGTTTTCGCGCTTCTTTGTCCGTCAGTAATCCTTTGGATGTTGAAATAACCGCTGTTCCATATCCGGAAAGAACTGATGGAATATGATCTTTATCAACATATATCTTTCTTCCCGGCTTACTGACGCGCTTGGCGTTTTCCATTGCCGGTTTAGTACCGGTATATTTTAAATCTATCTCTAATACTTTTTGTTCTGATTTTCCACTCTTTGAAACCTGACTTTTAACTTGCAATCTTTTAATATATCCCTTTCTCTCGAAAATATTTGCCAGTTCTACTTTCAGTTTTGAATGCGGTACCACAACACGTTGTTTACCGGCCATATAACCATTTCTAATATGAGTTAATAAATCTCCAATTGGATCGTTTACCATGATGCTTTGGTCACACCGGGAATTTCTCCCTTATGTGCTAACTCTCTAAAACATAATCGACAAAGGCCAAATCGCCGCATATAACCACGCGGTCGACCACAAAGTTGACAGCGGTTAATTTTCCGTGATGAAAATTTTGGTTTTCGTTTTGCTTTTATGATCAGTGATGTTTTTGCCATAAGTCGCTTCGCTCCTAAGAACACGGGATGAAACGGGATTTAAACTGGAATCAACGGGAAATTATATCCTGTCATCATCCTGTTTTATCCTGTGTGCTTCTGGAATGGCATACCCATTTTTTCTAATAATACCTTTCCCTGCTTGTCATCGGTAGCCGTCGTAACAATTACTACTTCCAGACCTCTTATTTTATCAAGTGATTCAAAATTCACTTCGGGAAACACAATCATCTCAGAAAATCCAATACTAATATTGCCATGGCCGTCAAACGTTCCTGCATTAATACCGCGGAAATCGCGGACCCGCGGCAAAACGATTTTAATGAGTCTTTCTAGAAATTCATACATGCGCTTACCCCGCAGGGTTACTTTTAATCCAATAGGCATACCGGCCCGTAATTTGAAGGCCGAAATTGACTTTGTGGCACGGGTTACTTTTGGTTTTTGTCCGGTTATAAGGGCCAATTGTTCAGCCATTTTATCGATAATCTTTTTATCTTTGAGTGCCTCACCAAGCCCCATATTGACAATTATTTTTTTTACCTTCGGTACCATATGAACATTGGCTATCGAAAGCTCTTTTGACAGAGCCGGTATGGTTTCTGATCGGTATGTTTGAAGTAGTGTCATAGGTTAAATTTGTTTATTCCCTTTCTTTGTAATTCGCTTTTTCTCTCCTTTTACCAGCGTGTATCCAATTCGTGTAGCAGTTTTAGTTACGGGATCAACAAGCGCTACTTTTGACGCATCGATCGGTCGTGGGATATCGATAATACCTCCCGGATTTTTTTCATCACGGCGCTTAATATGACGCTTATATATATTGATTCCCGCAATACGAACCGTGTTTTTCTTTGGGTATACCCTTTCTATCTTTCCCGTCTTACCTTTATCCTTTCCGGTTCTGACAATAATGTTATCTCCTTTTTTTAATTTCATAGTTTTAATAGACCTCCTTGGCCATGCTCGCTATTTTGTTGTACCCTAAGTCTTTAATTTCCCGTGCAATCGGTCCAAACACTCGAGTACCTTTTGGTAATTTTTCTTTTAAATTTTCTAAAACAACACCGGCGTTATCGTCAAATCGGATTACTGAACCATCGACTCGTCGTGTTTCTTTCTTAGTCCGCACGATTACTACCAATACTTTTTCATGCTCCTTTACTGAACCGACAGGCGAAGCTTTTTTAACAATGCAACGAACCACATCACCGACACGGGCTATCTTCAAATTACCCTTGCCAGGTATGCCAATTACGTGTAATATTTTTGCGCCTGAATTATCAGCTGCGTTTATATTTGATCTCAGTTGTAACATGGTCGTTTTACTGCTTCTTTGTAACTTTAAATCTCTTGTCTTTACTCATTGGTCTTGTCTCTTGAATCTCAACCATATCTCCATCTTTAAGCTTCATTCCCTCAACATGTGCTTTATATTTTTTGCTGCGCGTAACAGTCTTTTTGTAAATGGGATGCTGTATGGTACGCACCACAGACACTACTACTGTTTGATTCATTTTGGTCGATACGACGGTACCGGTAAGAAGTTTACTCATGCGTACCACCTCCTGCCGCTTCTTCTAGAATTTGCTGTTCTCGCAAAACGGTAAGCATCAATGCAATCTCATGCTTTAGATTACGGACAATATTTTTGTTTTTTTCTTCACTTGTCTTCAATTGCATACGCGCTACCTCTTCACGTTTTTTTTCAATGAGTGTTTCAAGCTCTTTTGCTTTCTTCTGCATAATTTGTTGTTTTGCTTTCTTTTTCATATTGTTATTCTTTGCTGACAATTTTTGTCTTAATCGGCATTTTATGTCCGGCTTGTCTGAGTGCGTCAAGTAATATAGCATCATCGAGACCGCCCACTTCAAAAAGAACTCTTCCCGGTTGGATTACCGCAACATAGTTTACTATGTCTCCTTTTCCGCCTCCCATACCTGTTTCATTTGGTTTACCTGAAATAGGCTTGTCGGGAAATATACGAATCCATAATTTACCGCCTTTTCTGGTTCGTCGCGAAATGGCAACACGGGCTGCCTCAATTTGATTTGCCGTAATCCATCCGCACTCAAGTGCCTTTAGTCCCATTTCTCCAAATGAAACGTTCATACCTCGACTTGCATTTCCCGGCATTTTTCCTCTGAATTGTTTTCTGTGTTTTTGTCGTTTTGGTTGTAACATACGTTTTTTATTTCCTGCAAACCCATACTTTCACACCAACATATCCTGATTTCGTCAAAGAGGGCGCAATAGCAAATTGAACATCTTCCCGTATGGTTGTTAAGGGCACCGAACCCATAGCGTACTTTTCGACTCTACCGATTTCTGCTCCGCCTATTCTACCAGACAATACTATTTTGACTCCTTTTGCACCGGCGTTCATAACTCTCTGCATAGCTTGATTCACCACTCGCTTATGATGCATACGTCGTGCGATTTGATCAGATATCATTTGTGCAACAAGCCGAGCTTCAAGGTCCGGCTTTTTCACTGGTTCTATTCGAATATCAATTTTGATATTGCCTCCGTCTTTTTTAAGGAATGTTTCCACTTCCTTTTTAAGCTTTGTCAATTCTTCACCGCCGCGCCCAATGGCGACTCCCGGCCGCGCAACGTGAAGCGTTATCGTAATCTGTCGAATTGATCGCTCTATTTCTACCCGCGCCAAACCCGCATTTTGCATTTCACGGTGCAGCATGCGCCGCAACCGCACATCTTCTACGAGTGTTTTTCTAAAATATTTTTTATCTTCGGAAAACCACCGAGAATCCCAAGTATGTAATACCCCGAGTCGTAATGCATTTGGATTTACTTTTTGTCCCATATATTTTTATTTACCTCCAATAACTTTTCGTGTTACAGTTGCTTTCTTCTGATACTGATTACTTTTCATCCGCTGTTTACTTTCCATTCCTATCTTTTCCCGATAACCTTTCTTTACTTCAACGATTTTCTTTTCACCTTTCTTAGGTTCTTCTTTTGGCGTGATTTTTTCAACTTTTAACCCGCCTGCAACGCTTTGCGTAGCAATGCGGGCAGGTTTTTCATTTTTAATTTTTACTTTGCTTTCCTTCATTTCATCTAAAATAACGGTAATATGACTCGTTTGTTTCTGATACTGATGGGCCGTACCGCGCGAAGCGGCGCGCCATCGTTTAAATCGCGGACCTTCATCTACCGTCAGTTGTTTGATATACAATCTATCTTTTGATAGTTTTGCATTATTTTCTGCATTGGCGATGCCACTTTCAATCGTTTTTTTGATAAAAAATGCTGCACGTTTTGGTAGACGTTCAAGCGTTATCAAAGCTCTCTCAAGCGGTAAATGCCGAACAGCAGATGCGACAAGCCGCGCTTTTCTTGGTGTTATACGAATATAGTTACTTTGTGATTTAATTTCCATAGTCACTCCGTTCCTGTGTGCTTCATCACGTTTTCTCCAGTACCCGCTTTGTTACCTTTCCGTGTCCTCTAAACGTACGAGTCGGTGCAAATTCTCCCAGACGATAGCCAACCATATCTTCACTGATAAATACTTCAGTAAATACCCGGCCATTGTGAATAGCAAACGTATGTCCGACAAATTCTGGAGCCACTTGACTGGCACGAGCCCATGTTTTGATTGGCATTTTTTTAGCAGATTCTTTTTGCTGTAAAACTTTTTTGAGCAATTTTGGATCTACGTATGGTCCTTTTTTACTGGATCGTGTTGACATAGTTATTTTCTCCTCTCAATAATTAATCGGTCGCTCGACTTTTTTCGTCGGGTTCTGACACCCATTGCTTTTTTACCCCAGGGCGTTTTAGGACTCGGCATACCAATACCGCTTCTTCCTTCTCCTCCACCGTGCGGATGAGAACCAGGATCTTGCGCAACACCCCGTACCGTTGGTCTTACTCCCATATGGCGCTTTGTTCCTGCTTTACCGATATTCCGATGTTTGCGTTCGGTATTTGAAAGTTGTCCAATAGTTGCATAACACTCTTTTCGTACCATACGAACTTCACCGGAAGGAAGTTTCATACGAACATATTCGCCCTCTTTTCCCATAATAGTTGCATAGTTTCCGGCGCCGCGCGCCATCTGACCGCCTTTTCCCGGCGTCAATTCAATATTGTGAACTTGTGTTCCAATCGGCATATGCGATACGGGAAGTGCATTACCAATGGTCATTTCTGCTTTTTCACCTGAAATAACAGACGCCCCTTCCTGCAATCCATCGGGAGCTAAAATATATCGTTTATCTCCATCCTCGTACACAACGAGTGCAATATCAACGCCCCGATTGGGATCATATGCAATATGGTCAACTCGGGCAAGGATATCATGTTTACTTCGGTTAAAGTCAATAATACGATACATTCGCTTGTGCCGTCCTCCTTTATGGCGCATAGAGACTTTTCCCGTCGCATCTCGCCCAGCTTGATAAGATAAATTTTTGTGTAATTTTCTCGGATAATTGTGCTTATTCATAGTTATTTCGTCTGCTCAGGTGTAATACTGAATGCATCAATCGTCTGATCCTTTGCAATTTTCACCAGCGCATATCGCCGATTAGCCATCTGAGTTGCCCGTCTCATCCGGCCAACTCGTTTTTCTTTTCCGACACGATTTATTGTTTTAACCGATTTCACATTTACTGAAAAAAGTTTCTCAACAGCTTCTTTTATCTGATGCTTATTGGCTCCCTTCTCAACTTCAAACGTATACAGCTGATCGCGTACGCGATTGATTGATTTTTCGGTAATGACTGGTTTTACTAAAATAGTTTGGGTCATGATTTTATGATCGTTTCTTGTAATACACTAATAGCATCTTTGCTGAAAATGAGTCGTTTCGTGTTTAACACGTCATAGGTATGTAATAGCCGTGCATCCTGCACCGTAAGATTTTCAATGTTGCGACCAGCTCGATAGAGCACGTCAATCTTTTTAGGCGTCGCGACGATCATTTTCTCTTGAACTTTTCCGTGTTTTACGTGGCCGGTAATACTGTTTAATGCTTTGATAAATGCCTTTGTCTTTGCTTCCAACTTTTCAAATCCTTCAACCACGATAACACGCTCATTTTTAAATTGAGACGTCAGTGCTGAACAAAGCGCCAATTGTTTCATCTTTCTGCTCATCGATTTCTCAAATGGACGAGGTCGGGGACCGTGTGCTTTTCCGCCGCCGACAAAAATTGAGGCATAGCGATCACCGTGCCGAGCACGACCGGTACCTTTCTGACGCCAGATTTTCCGGCGGCTCCCCGTTACTTCACCACGTGTTTGCGCTATTGCGCCGCCCTGTCGTTGATTTATTTGATATACCCGAACTGCCTGCGCCATAAGGGATGTATTCACCGCAGCATCAAACAATTCTTTGGGCAATTCCATTGTCCCTTTTTTCTTCCCTGCAATATCAACGACGTCAACGGTAAGATTTGACGTTTTTGTCGCTGATTTTTGTTTCTGTATTTTCTTTGGTTCTTTGGATCCCTGCCCGCCATCGCTGCGTTTAGGCGCTGGCAGGCGGGTTTGGATCTTTGGATCTTTTATTTTTGCCATACGTTACTCCTTTTGTTGTTTTACTGTACTTTCACCAGGTTTTTCTTCAATCTTCTTTTCGACGTGTCCTGCTGGTTGACTTTCTTCTACAGATTTTTCTGCGACCTGTTCTTTTGGCTGTTCAACTAATTGTTCTTCTTCCACAAGCGGCTTTTCAAGCCTCTCTAAGAGAGTAATACGTAAAAGTCCCCTTTTTGGACCGGGGACGGTGCCTGAGACTACTAATTCGTTATGATCTTTATCGATGCTAATAACGCGAAGGTTTTTAACCGTGACCGTCTCGCCTCCCATTCGACCTGCCATATGCTTTCCTCGATAGACGCGTCCTGGCGTGGTACCCGGACCTATCGACCCCGGAGCGCGCAAACGATCAGATTGGCCATGGGTTGCCGGACCGCCCTTAAATCCCCATCTTTTTACCACACCGGCAAAACCTTTTCCTTTTGATGTTCCGGTTACTGAGACAACATCTCCAGGTTGTAATACCTGACCAACCGATACCGCGTCGCCCGTTTTCATTTTTTTGTCGGCAAAAAGTGCGGAATCCACATGAACTTCTCTAAAAAAACGCGGCGCTTGTTTATCAAGCCCCGCTTTTTTAAGATGTCCTGTTTGTGGTTTGGAAATGCTACGTTTTGACTTTTCACCAAATCCAAGTTGAACAGCTGTATATCCGTCGGTGTCCACTGTTTTAACTTGAGTAACCCAACACGGACCAGCAGAAATAACCGTCACCGGCATACGTTGTCCTTTTTCATCAAAGGCTTGTGTTTGCTTTATTTTAGTACCGAGAATTGAGCCAATCATAACGACAAAAAAATCACCCCAAATAGGGTGATCGTGGCGACTACCTATTCAGGAATGTTACAGCAACGTGTTAAGCGTATTCGCTGTTCATTATTAAAATCGATTGTACCATCTTCGTTTCAGCCTGTCAACGCACTGATAAGCGGCTGCTTTCTATGAAAAGTGTCTGGAGTATATGGTTTGATTCTTCTGCTGTTGCTCTTCTCGGCTGTCCGAAATCTTCAATTAATATAGGAATATATTCCGCGTCGATTAATCGATCGTCATAAAACACATAGCGTCCCACAATACCTTCCCGCGTTTTCTGAGACCACATTTGGTCAAATATGAAATTGCCATGGGAATAGACAATCAATTTGTCCTGATAAATCTCAGGAGGCTGAATCCAGTGGGGATGATTACCAATAATCAAATCGGCGCCGGCGTCAATGGCACGACGGGCTATCTCAATCTGCCGGGAAGTAGGTTGATGCGTATACTCAACACCCCAGTGAAATGAAACAATAACCACATCTGACTGACTTTTTGCTAATCTGATTTCTTCTTCATACTTCTCATCGTCAACATGAGAGACACCGACTTGTCTTCCAATGTCGTTGTACCCTAAAAAGGAAAATTTCATGCCATTTACTTCTTTATAAACAGAATTGGTAACACCAGCCGGCAATAATTCAGCGTCTTGCAGTACTCTCACCGTCATATCAACTCCTTCTTGTCCCCAATTTCCCATGTGATTATTGGCAATGTTTACCACATCAATGCCTGCAAATAGTAACCCATCTACATTTCGGGTGTCTCCACAAAAAATCATACCCGTATTGGTCGTCGGACAATCTTCAACCAAGGGTGTTTCCAGATTAATAATAGTAATATCGCCTGATCGCAGTAAATCTGCTGTTTTTTCAAATGCCCAGTGAAAATTGTTTTTCTCTACGGTCTTTGCATTTACGCTGCGTGCGGTCAAAATATCACCCGTTGCGATAACCGTTGTTATCCGTTCAGCTGATAGTGTCGCGGTCCAGTCATGGTCTGTTGAAAAAATAGAATCTAAAGAAATAGGTTGGGGGGTAAAGTCTGCTTTCTTAGGGTTGGAAGAAATGAAATTAGTCTTATAATCTAAATCAGTAAGACTGATTTTTCGGTTACGAGGATATAAAGCAAGAAGTATGAGTACTCCTTCAATGAAAATAATCGTGATTAACACAATAACGACCGCAGGCGAATTATTTTTCATGAATCGATGTTGAAGTAATGTCATCCTGACGTGTATAATAAAATCATGAATGATGCTAATGGCATACAAAAGCAAGAAAATAATAACTCTGAAACACGTGATACGCAAATAAATTCCCCAGAAAAAAATACTAACAAATCTCGCAAAGGGAGAAAAAATTTGACGATCGTCATTCTCAGTATGCTAGTACTCACAATACTAGTCGCTGGATATTTTTTATATCAGGACTGGCAAATAACAATGAGAAAAGCTCGGCAAAATATGGAGCTTGCCTCGGGTACTCCCACTCCTGATATAACGGCGATTCCAACAATAGATATCTCTCCCAAAACGCCAACTAATTTTCCGAACAGTTTTACATATAACAATTTTACTGTTAGTTACCCTGATGACTGGCATCTACTAGATGCATCGACAGATGAAAATTTTCCAATAAGCCGCCGACTTACGCCACTTTATCCTGCAGATTCCAGCAAGGTAATTGCGCTGCAAAAAGACGATGTAAATTTAATTCTAACAATACAAGAGGTTGATGGGAGTTCTGCAGGAGGAATATTTTTTGATAACAAAGAGTATAACGAGTATGTTTCGAACAGGGATGTTGTACATATTGGAAATTCAACATTCTATCTATCAAGAAATATTCATTCTGCTTCAGCATTGGTAGACTCACATGGCGGTCCCTATACATGGAGTGCTTTATCTGAATATTTTCCAAATAAAGAAACACGTCCAGGGACCTTCTTTAAAGGCTACAATGATGTTATAACCAGAAACGGTTATCTGTATAATTTTATACTTGTTAGTGAAAATGGTGGTCAGACAGATTCAGAAATTCAAAACGAAATGGTGAGTATTCTTGAGTCAATAGAATGGTAATCTAATTTACCCATAGGTGAAGGGAAACACGTACGCTCCCATCTATAGCCATAGTACTACAAATCGTTAACTACCTTTTCAACCGCCTCCACAAATCGAGGTGTTGTCCATGCTTCGGAAGACCGCAACACTTCTTCGCCATCAACTAATACCAGTTTTGTATGCTGCGTATCTATTTCGAACTTTTCTACGAGCTCTTTTTCATACGCACTCATCGTTTCTTGTTGATAATCAATCTGAAATCCAACCACATTAGATACGGTTAATTTATCAAATCCTTCTGCAATGTCGGGTGATTCTACCTGGCAGATAGGATCTTCGTCTGAACAAAAATAGAGAACAATAACGCTTTTATCAGAAACTGCTTGCTCGTACAGGCCAGAATCAAACATTCGATACGGTGCATTTTCTTCACCAGAGATGATTGTACCCGATTCACCTGCATGCGCACTGTCTACCATACCCCCAATGGCACGATCAATTTCGGCTGTCGGAGAAGCCTGAATAGAACTTTCCGATACTACTTCTGAAGTTTCTCTATATAGATCAGCTTTTTCTGAAAGAAGATTAAATCCTACATAACTGCCCAATCCGCCCATGAGGAGCCCCAGGAAAATAACGGTAAAAGTTTGTAGCGTTTGTTTCATGGAAGATCGTGTAAGAAGTATAATACCGTTATTGAGAAGCAGATTCAAATGTCTTTTTTACTGTCCCCTTTTCTTTTTCCAAATCTCTTTATAGAGCTTCTTTGCCGTTTCAGGATTTTCTTTTAAATAGTCCATAGCCGCTTCTCTTCCTTGTCCAATAACCGTATCTTCATACTTTACAAATGCCCCAGAGCGCGTGAGCACTTCCGTTTCAAGACCCATATCAATCAACTCTCCCTCCCGATTAATACCAGTCGGCAAAATGTCAAATTCAGCAATTTTAAACGGCGGTGATACTTTGTTTTTAACGATTTTAGCCCGATGACGGCTCCCAATTACATCATCTCCCCGCTTTAATGTCTTAATTTTTCTGACATCCATGCGAATAGACGCGTAAAATTTCATCGCGAGCCCTCCGGGGGTTGTCTCAGGATTGCCAAACATGACACCGATTTTTTGCCGAATTTGATTGGTAAAAATAGCAATGGTTTTTGATTTGGAAATCACACCGGTAAGCTTGCGGAGTGCTTGACTCATCAGCCGCGCCTGTACGCCCATCTGTGCTTCTCCCATTTCCCCTTCAATTTCAGAGCGCGGGACGAGCGCCGCAACAGAATCGACGACGATAACATCAACGCCTCCTGAACGAATAAGCGTTTCGGCAATTTCAAGTGCTTGTTCTCCGGTATCCGGCTGTGAAACGAGAAGATCATCAAGTTTTACGCCGACAATTTCAGCCCAGGTAGGATCCATTGCATGCTCTGCATCGATAAATGCCGCAACTCCTCCTCTTCTCTGTACTTGGGCAATAATGGAAAGAGCCATGGTGGTTTTACCCGAAGCTTCAGGACCGAATATTTCAATGATTCGGCCGCGAGGAACGCCGCCGACTCCGAGAGCAAAATCTACTGTATACGATCCGGTTGGCACCACATCTTCTTCAGATGGTGGTTTTCTCTCACCAAGCCGCATAATAGCGCCGGTTCCATACTGTTTTTGGATTTGCTCCATCGCCATCTTAACCGCTTGAAGTTTTGGACTATCTTTTTCATCGGTTTTTTCTGGAGAACTTTCTTTTGATGGTCTTCCGCGTGTCATAAAATCAATCGTCATTGCGAGGGTGTAAATGACGAAGCAATCCCTTACTTTAATAGGATCCTTCGGATTTCATCCTCAGGATGACAGTAATACCTGTCAAATATTTTTACCCAATACTAGAGGATTTTGTGATAAAATGCAAGGGGTAAATCGGGGAATAGTTTAACAGTAGAATGCGCGGCTGGGGGTCGTGCGGCGGCAGTGCAACCCTGCCTTCCCCGACAAACTAGAGTAGAAAAGCATATACAAATGCTGTATGTGTATACTAGGCTACATATATGAAAGATAGAATGTTTGGAATCATCGGCAAAATAAATGACGCACTGACCGTTTTTGGATATAGCATATGGAAACCTGTAATGGAACGTGCAGGTATTGAGACAAAGCTTACCAAATCAACAGAAGAAAGAATAGAATACTTAGCAAACGTTATAAGAACAATTCATGAAGCAGGAGGGATCAAAGAAATTCGTGCGGCACTGGGTGGAGATGATGGGGATATGGATGAGTTGGCAGAAGCGCTCATCCGAGCAGGCATAGTTCCACCACCAGGAGTTCAAATCTTACGAATTAAAATCACGCAGGCACCAATGGGTCCTGCTCCTGAAAATGTGAGAAGTGCATGGGTTGGCACGGAACTGTTAGCCGTTAACCTTCCACCTTCTATAGGAGAGGAAGATTTTACAACGGGACAAGCAGGACCGCCACGAGAATCTTATGCCGTGTTGACAGAATCCGCAATCGCGGCATTACAAGAAAAGTCCCCAGAGGCAGCAGAATGGTTTTATGAAAACGTACCACCTGATTTACCAGTGCTCACTTTTGGCGCAAATGAGGTTGAAATAATTACGGAAACAGATTAATAATATTGATAGCTTTATATGTATCTTCCCATTAAAATCGGCTTATCTCCCACCCTCAAAATCAGAGGGATTATTGCGGTGGAAGATATTTGCAAAGATCAAATTATCGAGCGCTGCCCTATACTTCTTATTGAAGTAAAACAGGAATCTCTGATCAAAGACACACCGCTGAACAATTACATATTTGAGTGGAATAAAGAATATATAGCAATCGTACTGGGGTATGGCAGTTTATACAATCACTCATATAGACCGAATGCACGATATGCTCATAACTATCAGGATAAACTCACTATTTTCCGGGCAATCAAAGATATTAAAAAAGGAGAAGAAATTTTTGTAAACTACAATTATGTGCCCACAAGCAAAGCAAAACTCGATCTAGAGATTTCATCCCTCGATAAAACATATAATACGAAACGCTTGGGAAAAGTGAGATAATCCGAAAAGATTAGTTTATATACGGCCGTATGAAGAGAAAGTCGAAACTGTTTATTCTTGCATCACCATTCGTATCGTAAGAAGCAGTATTGGTGTAATAACTTCGTAAGATTGCAGAGAGTTCAGTAGCTGATATCTTCCCGTCTTTTGGATTGTTGTCTCCGGGAATAGGAATGGTAGTTGGTGTAGGAGTATTGGTAGGAGTAGGGGTATTTGCTGGAATGCAGTCTTGAATAAACGGAGCAAGTTTAAGGAAATCAAAACCCGCATGCATAAAGGTATCACCACCAACATTCCAGTTGGGATGTATGAAAACACTTTGCGGATAGGTACTAGTATCCTCAAGCTGAATATTCCCCGCTAAATAGACAGCACCTAGGTTGTTGTTCTGACCGAAACTGACCGGGCCTGCGCTGCTCTGCCAGTTGAAGGTTTTAAGCAAATCTGCGTTTATTAGATTTATCTGTTGTCCATACCAGTCAAGTACTAGTTCAGGAAAATAGATTTGGTCGAAACCAGGATCGCCGTTTGATTCAATTCCCCAGACAAGAGCCGGTTTGTCCAGAAAACGAGTAATATCTATTGAGAACGACGAAACCTGGCCGTTATATGTTTTTAAAATGTTCGTAGATGTAGTCCAATTAAAGTTGTCACTGCGGGAACTAGGCGTTACAGTACTATAATCATCGTTGTTATACATGAATGTTAAGCGCGCCCCATTCGTTTGTGTTGCTCCCTTGGCAAATCCGAATTTCCCTCGCAGCAGTACTTTACCCCCAGTAAATTCTTTATGTCTGCAATACCGAAGCAAAGGCTCGTCCAGGGTATTTAGAGGCGGGTACGTAAACTGCGGGTTGCTTATATTTTTTATCTCCGAAATCCGCCTGAGTGCCGCAAAGTGATCGCCGTACTCAGAATAATTGGCAAAATTAAAACCTGGTTCTATCTGATGTTGTTCATTCCAGTCATTCCAAGACTCAAGAAATACATCTTTATCGTATTGTTTTGCCATATCAAGAGACACTTTTAAAAATCCCTCTTTTTCAGGAAACATCCCGTTTCCGGTCCGTGTTATGACCGTACGAGGTATTGAAAGACCGGATCCTCTATCGCTCGTAGTCGGAAACAGTGCCCGCTCGTCAAAAGCCGGATACACATGGAAAGCCATCTTCCCAGCAGCATCGCCAACTGCAAAATTTATACTGTTTCGATAATTAGCAAGATACGTATCGCGGTTGGTTGATGAGTTTAACAGTGGGGTAATTTGCTTGTCAACACCGAAAGTATTAAAAAATACACCAATGTTTTCTGCAGTTGCAATTCTATATATCTCCGGAATAGATGCGAAACTTTCTCCCCGATAATCCTTGGTTGACCCGGTCATGACCAGGTAAAAATCTCCTGCCTGCGCTTTTACTTCACTGATCCACTTTTTCATATCGGCAACATTTCCCCAGTTATATATTGTCTGGTTTGAAGGTGTAGGACAATCCGATTGAGGATATAGAGAATCTCCATGTTTATATAGTGCACTCCACGTTTGTCCAGTTGGATAATTTGCAATCCAGAAAACAGGCTTTCCGTCAATCCGTAAATAGGCCGGATTACTTGCAAACGACTGGAGGTGCGAAATAATTACTTGTTTGTTCCCCTCATAAAAAAGGCGGCATCCGTTACTTTGCATCGGGAGACCGCGCGCATTTGCTAATCCGTGTTTGGGATGATCGATCCCTACTCCTCCATACGCCTCTATTCCAAGTTTCATCCCCACTTGGTTGGCAATAGTTAGATGATTGGTAAACGTCTGGTTCCACGCCCCGTCATAAACGGATGCAAACATCCCATCAATTCCCGCGGCTTTGGCAAGTTCAAAATGATACTTAATAACATCATTTTGTGTAAACGAGCTGTACGGACCGGTCAACGGAAGTCCCAAGCGGGAAGCGGTTTCACGCCTCCATGGACTTAAAAAAGTAGTCCCGTCGCTTCCACCTGTAACACTCCATGATTTTTTGCTCCAGTTCTGCCAGGTTTGATGCCGCCAGTCAGGACTTACGTCATACGTTGAGTACCATAGATGGTATTGCACATAGACGTTCGTTACGGCAAAAGCTGACCGGGCACTAAATAGAAATAACAGTAATACAAAAATTGATTTGAAAAGACAGGAAGTTCTTTTCATAACTTCTATTATTATATCTTTATCTCCCACATGCCGGCCAGGCGCCTGCCCCGCCACGAGAGATTTTAAAAGCTGCAGTTTTAATAGATTCTTCTGGATTAAACCGAAGATCCAGATTCGGATCTGCTCCCATCGCATTTCTTGTACTGATCCAGGTGCCCGCAGCAAACTGATACATGCCACCGTAATTGTTTTTTGCATTATATGACGTTGCATTAAATCCGGACTCGCATTGCGCTATGTTGTGAAGCAGACTCCGGTCAATATGATATTCGTCACTATAACGGGTAAACCAGCTATCCAGATCTGTTCCAGTATATGAATATTGTGTAGGAGTTGGCGGCATAGGTGTTGGTGTATTGGTTGGAGTAGGTGTATTCGTCGGGGTGGGAGTATTTGTCGGCGCCGGGGTATTGGTGGGCGTGGGGGTTATATCATAGCTCTCAATATGGGCACTTAATACGGGAGATTCCTCATGATGACGTGACCTTGTAGAAATAATCGTGCTAAAAAGCACGATCCCGGCAGCCGCAATGATACCTATTGCTGGCATATACAGATTATACACTAACAAAATTTATGACCATCTTGACAACGATATGTCTATGAGTCCAAAATAAAATACTGCGTATTAACATACGTAGTATTTTGCACGTTCTGTGTCCCGCCTCAGGCGGGAATATTTGTATCGTTTCTCCCCCGCCATGGCGGGTCGGGATTCACTATCTTGTGATAATTCTGTATGAATAATTTTATTAAACTCGTAGGAGCAATTGCTCTTTGTCAGACAGCTGGTATCATAGGCTTATTTTTTACCGTATCTGCAATTCCCACGTGGTATGCACAACTCGAAAAACCAGTTTTTACTCCTCCCAACTGGATATTTGGTCCTGTTTGGATAGTATTGTATACCCTTATGGGAATTTCTCTTTTTCTCATATGGAAAAAAAGGCAGTACATGCAGAAAACAGAAGATGCAACTATAGTCACCTCTTTATTTCTGTTTTATGTCCATCTCGTTATAAACGCATATTGGTCCATCGTTTTTTTTGGTATGAAGGATATAGTGAGCGCGTTACTCATTATCGTCATTTTAGCAGAAATGATTCTTCTTCTGATAGTAAAGTTTTTTCGTATCGACCGAATAGCAGGACTTCTTCTTATCCCCTATTATTTTTGGGCATTGTACGCTTCGTTTCTCAATTTTTCTATTTGGCAACTAAATCGTACATAGCCGGGATCGCCACGATATATTTAGTGATTCGTTTTGTATATATTTGTATATATATGATGGCCGCGTTAAAACCGTTCCACTTGCCACTATATGTTTCAAATCACCCTCTATACTACCCCCTTTGATAGAAATAAACACAAAAAGCCCGTCGTAACGGTCTTTTTGTGATATTTGCGAACTGCTTTGCAGTATAACAAACACCCTTTTTTCTGACAATATGGTATTTATATATCGCACCCGATCAATTCACGCTCTTGCATGAACATCGTCACTTCGTTATAATCATCTGCAATGGACTCAGACAATAAAAAACTTACCAAGAAAGAACGTCGAGAGTTAAAGCGACAACAGCGTTTAGAAATCGAAGAAAAAAAACAAAAACAGGATTCCTCAAAGAAATATATCGGATGGGGAGTTGGTATTGCTGTATTAATTGGACTCGGTTTTTTTCTAAAAGTTGCATTTACTCCACCTCCTCCCGGAACCATCCCGGAAATTCAATCAATCAACGCAACTGATCATACAAAAGGTGCAACTGAATCCGCAACACTCCTTATAGAATATAGCGATTTTCAGTGTCCGGCTTGCCGTCAGTACTATCCCGTTGTTAAGCAGCTCGTCGAAGAAAAAGGAGACCAATTT
>MGAO01000044.1 GCA_001788215.1 Candidatus Roizmanbacteria bacterium RIFCSPLOWO2_01_FULL_40_14
ACCGTTTCCGGATCAATACCTAATTCTTTTGCCAGAACCAAAAGACTACCTTCCGTCTGTTCGCCCAAGATGGTATATCCCTCTTGAGGCGCATAAGATATATGAGCATCATTGCAAATAATGCCGCACCGAATGAGTTCATGCACCGTTGCATTCTTAACAATCTTCCCCAGTTCAGCTAAATGGTATGTTTTTTCATTCGCCCAAACAGTAACTACCCGCATTTTATTTTCAGTGAGTGTGCCTGTTTTATCCGTCGCGATCACCGTTGTATTACCTAGTGCTTCTATAGCGCCGAGTTTCCTTAAAATAGCCTTTTGTTTTGCCATTCTTTGCAAACCTACTGCGAGTGTGATGGTAATGACAGCAGGCAGACCTTCCGGAACGGCCGCAACTAACAAGCTGATGCTCGTTAAGAGCATTTCGACGAACTCCAGATGTTGCAGAAGACCTACGACAAACAAGGTCGCGGTCATCATAAGAGCGGCGACGCTCACTTGTATACCCAGACGGGTAATTTTGTGGGTGAGCGGCGAATCTGCTTTATCGATGTCTGATAGAGATTTCGCCAAACTACCAAAATTTGTCTTAGATCCCGTTTTTGTGATTTCAACGGTTGCACGGCCAGCCGAAACAATAGTACCCATAAAAACCAGATTTGAATCACTTGCTTTTTCAGATTTAGAAACGGGGAGTGATTCACCAGTCAGTGCAGCCTCGTTAACTTCAAAGCGAAGCGACCCGAGAATTTTTGCATCTGCCGGAATCTTATCTCCTTCTCCCAGGTGAACGATATCTCCCGGTACCAGAAACCTGCTGTCGACGAGTTGTTCTTCTCCATTTCGAATTACGCGAACATTTGTCGTTGTTAATTTTTTTAACGATGCGATTGCATTTTCAGCCTTAAATTCCTGAACAAACCCGAGCACTATATTAATCAGTAAAATTAAAATGATGATGCCCGCATCGAGTACCTCTCCTACTCCGAGGGATATACCCGCTGCTATAAACAGAAGGACTACTAAAAAATTCTTAAATTGGTGAAAAAATATTTGGGAGGCCGTTGTCCGATTTTGATCTTTTAGTTCGTTAGTACCAAATTCCCGTAGCCGTTTCTCTACCTCAACAGATGACAATCCTGTCCGTTTTTCGTTCATGAATTCATTGTAACAGAGTTGTTTGATGTCGTGAACTACGTTCAGTTGCGCGTACTTGCGCTTATATGTTAGACTTAGCGCATGCGTACACTCATTGGTCTCGCTATTTTATTAGTAGTTATTTTAGGTCTGGTTTGGTATGTGCAGAGAGATTCGTCTTTTATGTCAAATTTATTTAACCGTTCTGACTCTGGTGAGTCAACCGAAGAAGGAACAGGGCAAGATCAACAAAATGCTGAAGAATCTCCCGATTCAGCAGGAACTACTCCTGAAACTATGTTAACGTGCACACCAGAGCTTTTCGCCATGGATTGCGCTGCAGCCCAAGATCCAGTATGCAGCGTTGATACCGTAATTCGTGCAGATGGGTCAGAATCTACCAGTAGAACTGAATATATAAGTGCGTGTCACTATTGTAAATTCTTTGGGCCGGATAACGTGATGGATTTTGGAGATGAAAAAGTAAGAACACAAGGTTATACGGTCGGTACTTGTACAGCTTCCCCGGCAACTTCAGATCAAAAAGGCGGAAACTAATTAGCCGCTCGTACAACTTCAACTATCTCTTTTAAAACAATTTCCCGTATAAAATTGACGATAGTATTTTCTGAATGGTCAGGCTCGTGAACGGATATGGTAAAAGATACGGGATCACCAACGGTGGTGTTATTCCGTTGGACCGCAACTGAAAATAAAACAGATCCTGCTTGTGAGGGAGTAGTGATCGGTAGTTTGATAATAGCAGTTTGAAATGGCTTCAGTGTAGGAATAGGAAGCGTTCCTATTGGTTTATGAGCTTCATCATAGACGATCAAGCTCGTATCGGCACTATGCCAAATAGTTTGTCCCGTATTGTGAACTCTGATCGGTACAAAAAATTGTGAGTCGGTAACGAGGGATGTTATTACATGAACCATTTGCACCGACGCAACGTCAACTTGGATAGGTAATCCAGATTGTTTACCGAGACTTATCACCTTGCTAAACTGAGGATAAAATTCTGTTGAGCCCGGTTTTTTCCAGGAAAAGTTATCAAATGGCTCTGCCTGGTAGTTGAGGAGAAATGGACTGACCATGACTATTTGCGGGTCGTCCCAAACATCGGTATATGCTATTTGAAATAATTGTGCTACTTCTTCTGCCGGCTTATAGGAGGTATTTTCAGTGGTGCCCTCACGATGTGCCCATCCCGTTTCCGTTATAAAAACCGGAATATTTTGCGGCAATCCATAGGCAGCAAGATACTGTAATTCCCACACATATCCTTGAATCGATTGTCTGCCAGAGGCAGTTATACTTCCTGAAAAATGCGGGTTGGGATACGAATGTGATGTCCATCCATCAAATAAGGTGAAAATATCAGGATCAGATTCATACATCATACGATAATATATTTCTACACTCAGCGAATCGTCGGTATTTCCCGCCGCCTGATCAAATCCTGCAGGTAAGATAAAGAAATCCTCAGAGGTTTGCTTTAATGTATTTCTGAAATGACGGGCGATTTTCGTATAGCCGGCGGGATCAATAGTCCCTTCCCATTCATGTGCATGATTGGGTTCGTTAAATAGTATGATGTACCGGTTTTTAACCACCCAATTTAATTTATTCAAAAAATGAGCCCACTCTTCTGCGTCCTGCTCGGTCGGTACTTCCCAACCATCAGCCGTTCCTCTGGTTGCCAGACGTACAACAGGTATCAGTTTTAGCTCGCGCATACGGTCAAATACTTTTTGCCACCGTCCGGCATCCCGTTCATCTTCACGGATAACGATGGTCACATATCCCCACTCCCCCCCTGAACTATTGACGAGTTTGGCAGCGTCATCGAGATCATTTTCGTCCACAATATGCACACCAAATTTGTTGTTTGGTGTAGAAAGAGGATCGACGATAGCATTGACCGGCCGTATCTGAGATAAAAACACACTTGCTACCAATAACATTGATAAAATATGTTTCATTATGAATAGTATATCAAACGTAGTGGCCCGCCTTGGCGGGCCGGGTCCACCTTGGTGGACCACTACATTTACTTAAAATGGGGAAACTGAAATGCAGAAGGGCACACGTTGTTCAAAAAGCACTCATCACACTTCGGTTTCTTCGCCTCACAAATTGCTCGTCCATGATCAATTAATCTGTAGGTTAGGCCAAACCATTCCTCTTTTGGAAACAGCTGCATTAAATCTTTCTCTATTTTTACAGGATCTTTTTGATCTGAAAAACCGAGCCGTTGCGACAACCGTATGACGTGTGTGTCTACTGCAATTCCTTCAACAATCTGATGTGTATTCCCCAATACCACGTTTGCCGTTTTTCGCGCAACCCCGGGAATAGTTAGCATTTCTTCCATTGTCTTTGGAATCTTACCGTTAAATTTCTCTTGTATCAGTTTTGCCGCGGCGATAATATTTTTTGCCTTATTTCTGTAAAAGCCCGTAGATTTGATATCTTGTTCAAACTCTTCTTGTTTGACATGGGAATAATCAGAAGTGGTTTTATATTTGGCAAACAATGTTTGTGTTACAATATTTACTCGTTTATCGGTGCACTGTGCTGATAAAATAACAGAGACTAATAATTCCCAGGGGTTTGAGTAATTTAGAACAATTTTTGCGTTGGGATAGTGTTTTTTAAGAAGAGAAAGAATGCTGTCAGCTTTTTCTTGAGAGATGGTTGTCGACATGGTGTCATTCTAACATTCCCCTCCTTACTTTTCTACGGTATATATGAGATGGAGTGTTCCTTTCTTATTAAGCTTTTTTACAGAAGTCAAAATGAGGCGAGTGGTTATTGAGCCGGTAGCTACGATACTTGTTCCCGTTCCAAAAACATACGGTTCAATGGTGAGATGGATTTCATCTACCAGATTGTCTCGTAAAAATAACGAATTGACAACCGATCCACCCACGAGAAGCATTTGTTGATATCCTTTCTTTTTCATCCGGGAAGTAAGTCGTCGTGGTGATTCGTCAGTAAATTCCAACATTCCGGGCATTTCTTCAGGTGCATATTTTCTCGGTTCTTTCGTGAGTATAATTCTTCTTTTTTCAGGAGTATGTGTTATTAGCTTGTGGGCAGCTTCATATGTTTTTCTACCCATAACCATAAGATTGTTACGTTCGATGTGTGAAAAGAACAGCTTTTTGTCTTCAGGGGAAGTCCAGGTGTATATGTAAGGATCATTTCCTCGGGTAATTTTCCCGTTCAGTGAGGAAACCATCACCATGATTACTTTCATACTATTGTTCTTTTTTTAACCAGTTGACGCCAAAATATACGAGTGGCGTTTCGATGACGGACATCAACGATTTTAACGTCCAATAGGGAACAATAAGACTTGATAGAAATAGTATATTATTTCCAATTCCCCGTTCAAGGCTGTAGAAAGCCAGTGTCATAAAAAGTGTCGTATCAACAAACTGTGAAATAATATTTGATGCGTTGTTTCTCAGCCAGAGTGCTTTTTTCCCGAGGCGCTTTCTCAAACGCACAAAAATAATAACATCTAAAAATTCAGCAACGGTAAAGGCGGTTAAACTAGCTGCTGCGATGCGTGCCGACAACCCAAATATAGTATCATAAGCTTGTTCTGACTGAGTAAATCGTGTAGAAGGCGGAAGACTCGTTGTCAGAAGTGAGAAAAGCAGAATAAGAAAGATGACGACCAGACCTGAGCGTATAATGCTTCTTGTTCTTTCTCTGCCGTATACTTCAGTGACGACATCATTGATTGTAAAAATAAGAGGCAGTACGAAGATGGCTACGCTTGCATTCAGTTGGTATCCGAAGATGTTAGCAACGGGAAATGTTTTTCCTCCCATGAGTTCTGAAACGGCTATACAAAAAATGTAGACGGAAACCAGGAGATCAAATTTATTAATGCGGAGCATGGAATTGATTGTACCATACGTCTGTTATACTAATACCATGATTGTAAATGCAATAAAAACTCACAAGATTACCAATAAAGATACTTCTATTACTGCAATACTGGATCGCTATCTGAAGGATTTTCCGGATAAATCTGTTCTCGGGATTGCGGCAAAAATCGTGAGTATATGTGAGGGACGATTTATAGCATTAGATAAAGCAGATAAGGACGAACTTATTAAACAGGAATCGCAATGGTACACTGAAAGGACGTTTAGTCCATTGCTCATCAGCTATGCGATTACAAACAATGTGCTTGTTGCAACTGCAGGAATTGATGAGTCAAATGCATTTGGGAACTATATTCTTCTTCCTGAAAATCCACAAAAGAGCGCAAATGAAATTCGTGAATACTTGGTTAAACGGTTCGACATTAAGTATGCAGGTGTTGTCATTGTTGATGGACATACGATGCCGTTTCGTTGGGGGGTCATGGGCCAAAGCATTGCGTATAGCGGTTTTGAGGCGATCAAATGGAATAAGGGAAAGAAAGATTTGTTTGATCGTGAAATTAAAATATCCAATCAGAGTATTGTTGAAGAACTTGCGGCGACCACATCGTTAGTTATGGGAGAAGCGGCGGAGCAGACTCCCCTTTCAGTCATTACCGATGTTCCATTTGTAACATTTCAAGACAGGAATCCATCTAAAAAAGAACTGGAGGAGATTAAAATTACTCCCGAAGAAGACATGTACTGGCCTCTTCTGAAAAATGGCCCATGGAAAAAGGGAAAGAAAAAATAACCGTTCCTACTTTATAAACTGAATAGTCAGCGGGTACTGATACTGTTTCCCATCCCGAGCTGCCAACGCAGCTTTAACCGTAAATATTACGTCTAATATTACTAATGCGGGAAATAGAAAAAAGCCGATTACGATAATCATCAATAGAGCAGAAATGGCTGCATAAATCGTCATACTGATTTGAAAATTCGTCGCCTGCTTTCCGTGAGATTCTATGTCGGGCATTTCATTCTTCTTTACCTGCCATATAATCAAGGGAAGTGCAATATTCCCAAACGGGATTATGAGTCCAAGTAACGTTGAAAGATGGACAAACATTGCCCATGTATTCTGATCATTTTGAGAAGCTGTCATGCGTAATCACCACCGTATTTATATATCATCTATTTGTGCCGGGAAGAGGACTTGAACCTCCACGTCTTGCGACACACGCACCTCAAGCGTGCCTGTCTACCAATTTCAGCATCCCGGCGTATTTGAAATTATCAAATTTCAAATTTCAATTATCAGACGATTTAGGAGCCTTTTTTGCAATTGAATTAAAAATCATGGTTAACTCAAAAGCTTCCTGAGTAAGTTCTTCCAGTTCCTTTATAGTCTCTCTGTCATTGAGCACTGGCTCACATAATCGTAACCATAATCTACTCTCTTTTGCTTCTTTTCTGCAGATTTTAATTCTATGCCAAAAATCATTTCTGCTTATAGCTTCGCAAGCTTCGATGTAATTTGCTGCTTGTGATCCAGATGCTCTTATTAACTGCTTACTATATTCTATATTTGACAATGTCTTTGGCAACTTTTTCACAAATTCTCTACAACTTTTAGCAAACTCAAATGTTCTATCTTCCAAATCATACTTTATCGGTTTAGTACGATTTTCCATGATGCAGTCAATGTTGTTTGAAAATTGTAATTTGCCTTGAAACTTTGTATTTTTGTAGTATATCACGTTCTAGAAATACGATAGACGGTGGGGTGGACCAAAAAGTGAGCGGGATTATCTTCCATAATGTATCGTTGAAACTCACGATATACTTCAATCCTCTCCTCTTTCAATTGAAGTGTGCGGCCTTCTTCCAAAAGTTTGTCAATTTTTTGATTATTATAGTGAGTGATATTGGTTTGCTCCTGCGTAGAATGCCATAGTTGATACTGGTCAGGGTCGGATGGAATTTCCTGTACACCTAACAGTACTTCATAGTCAGGCGGAAAGAATCGTACAACTTGTACGTTTACTTCAACACCCAACTCACGCCATGCTGCTGCAATTGTTTCTGCCTGCAATAAATATTCCGGAAAAACAGAAAGCGTGATACTCGGGCTTTCTACTTCTGATTTTTCCAGCATCTCCTGGGCCTTTTCGGGGTTAGGTGTATATTGTTTTGCATTTTCATTGTACGCCCAGGATGTAGATGGAATAACGGAACGAGAGGGCGTTCCTGAAAGATCAGGAGTCGCATAGGAAAGAGCTTGGCGAAATTCTTTAGATCCTAACAGTTCATGTTGATGATTGTAAAAAAGGGCTAATATGGTATTGGGAGCATCTGTTTGTGTTATCGAAACATTTCCTTCAGTCGCAAGTTCAGTTTTTGAAGGAAGACCTTCAATATAATCTATTTCCCCCAATTTAAAAGCCAAAACCGCCGCTTCTATAGAGGGATAAAAACGGAATTCTATCAGTTCCGTCGTGTAGGTGGTGGGGATATCGAGGTGTTGATCATCTGCTCGCCGAAGCAATAACGATTCGACCGCTTCCCCTTCAACGTCAAGTTGCACAACTTCATAGGGACCGATGCCGACGAGACCGGGTTTAAACAACGGTCGAGAAAGAAGCGTTGGCAACGGAGAAAACGGCTCTTCCAGCTCCATTTTTAATGTATACCGATCAGCGGGTGCAATCGTAACATCTCGGAAATTATAATTTACATCATGGGCCGTCAGCTCCTCTCCATCATGCCACCGGACACCTTGGTTCAAATAGAAAAAATAACGCGTTCCTTCTTTACTTACTTCCCATTTTGAGGCAACAAGCGGTACAGCCTCGCCATTCTCGGTGATGGTGGTAAATCCCGCACTTATATAGTTCTGAATGGGTAAAGGAAGTTCTGTCGGACGATAACTGCCGACAATACCCACGACGGTTCTTTCAGGGAACACATTTGCTTTCAAATAGGGGTATAGTTTCCAGAATCCAACCGCAAAAAGTGCACCGGCAACGGCCGCGATAATAACAGGAGTTTTATATCGCTTTATAAATGATTTAATCAGCCATGTGCTGATGAGAAAAGTACGTTGTACACTCATGATAACATCTATGCGTTAGGGCATTATACAAGAAGGTTCGCAACTGACGTGATGAGAAAGAGGGCAGCAAGCCCGATGGTTAACTGAAATACAAATTTTTCCACACCACGTCGTTCGTGAAAAGCACCGGATGAGGCTCCAAACGCACTCCCCAATCCTCCACCTTTTCCTTGTATTGCTATGAGAAAAATAAGGATTATAGATATGATGATTTGAATGATGATGAGAGTTGTGTTCATTGTTCTGCCAACCACTTAACCAGGGTAGTAATGATCCCAATTATAAATCCGCTTACCAAGTAAGTCCCTATTATACCAAATGAAATCTCCGGTATATGGTAGCCATTATAGTCAAATCCAGAAGATGTCCAAGGAGAGACCGTAATCCCCGAAAGAAAGTAGGAGACGCCATACAATATAAGTGCATTGATGACAATAGTAAATAAACCGAATGTTGCTATATTAAGGGGCATAAATATGATTTTAAGTAGCGGTTTAACAAACCAGTTTGCGAGCACCAAAGCACTGGTAATTACCGAGAACGTTATCAAATCTTTTGTAATTGCAAAACCGGGTACTATCCAAGAAGTTAGAAACAATCCAGCTGCTGTTGTGATAAATGAGCGAAGAATCGTTTTCATTGTAATGGTCATTGCAAACGAAAGAATAGAGCGAAGCAATCTTATTCAAGATTGGGATTGCTTCTCCCGCATTCTGCGGGATCGCAATGACTATCTCTACTATACCATTCCTTGAGCCCTGAGTTTACGGTGGTAGGTGTTTGCAAATCGATGTGCTTCATTTCTGATGCGCTGTACCAGGTGGAGTGCTTTCGATGACTCAGGTAAGCGAATTGTTTTAAAGGTATCGTTTTGTTGAGGAACTAAAATTTCTTCTAGCCGTTTCGCAAGCCCAATGAGGGGAATTGAGATATTTGTCAGGTGCATGGCATGGCGGGCGGCATTAATTTGTCCCTTACCCCCATCAACCATGATCAAATCAGGATACGGCCAATCTTCATGGGCAAGTCTTCTCAGCAGCATTTCATGCATCATAAACGTATCGTCCGGTGTATTTTTTAATCGGATTTTAAATCTCCGATAATATGACTTTTCCGGCTCCCCATCAATAAACGTAACCATGCTTCCTGTCGCATGTGTTCCTTGTATATTACTGATATCAAATCCCTCAATATGAGATAGAGATGTTTGACCCAGTACCGAAGCCAGTTCGCTCAATTCCTCTTGTCTCATGTCGTCATAAAGATTCGGGTTTTTCATATATTCCCTTACGGGTGTTCTCATTTGGCGGAGATATTCAATTTTATCAAGTTGGTGTTTAACCTGTGCTGCTTGTTCAAATTCGCTGTTATTGGAATACTGTTTCATATATTTTTGAAGTTGACGCACGACTGATGGTGCCTTTCCTTCGAGCACCTTGCGGATCATGAATATATTATTACGATATCGTTTAAGCCCTTCTTGATAGTCGGAACCGATACGAGATGCAATATCGTTCGGACAAGGGTCGCACAGCCCAATGTGTGAATAAAAACAGGGCCGTTTACCAATACGTTTTTCACTGCAATACGGAAAAATTTCACGCAAGAATTTTAGCGTTTGTCGTACGGTCGTTGCTGAAGGGAATGGACCAAAGTAAACTGATTTTTTATCATCTTCACGACGAACGGTCTGTATTTTCGGAAACTCCTCAGGGGTAATTTTTATGTAGAGAGGATGCTTGTCATCACGCCAGGTAATATTGTATTTTGGTTGTAAGCTATTAATCAATTTTGCTTCAAGAAGAAGTGCATCAAATTCACTTTCTGTTTTAACTGTTTTGATGGTTTTTATTTGTTTTACCAACTGTTGTGTTTTAGGTGATAGAAGATTCTTTTGAAAGTAGCTTTTTACACGGTTTTTTAGATTGATTGCTTTACCGACATACAAAATTTCCCCTTCATTGTTGAGGAACTGATAGATTCCGGGAGTTACTGGAATATTGGTTAGATTCATGAGATCGCCACTCCCGCATTCTGCGGGATCGCGATGACGCTATGTTCGATTGTATCTTTTATTAAACACAAAGAATAGTATAGCAGTTACTAACAGACCAATTAGTACACCAATTATCAGCAACGTACTGCTTATAGGAGAATCAATGACTTTTGTTTCAGGTATAGAGGTTGGTAGTTCTCCGAACATCATAACAATTGATTCTTCACTGTGCTCACTTATCGTCCACTTTCCTGGTTCACTGGATGTAGGAGAAACATAGGATGGAGGTCCCCAGATTTCAGGTGTTGTTATCGACGTGTTATATGAAACGACGTGTTCATCTGCGGTAAATGGCGGGATAACAATCTGCCAATTTCCACTCTCCTGCTTTGCGAGTATTCCCGTGTTAAATGATAAGTTGATATTTGATTTTTGATCTACTCCCACATTCTGATCAGGCAATGAAATACGCGCCATTTTTCTTCCGCCTTCTTGTACCGTTTTCATCTCAAGTTGGCCATTTTCATCAAAAGCAACGATATTTGATGCATCATTAGGAACATCAACAAGATATACCGATGGATAGGTATTGGTGTTGAGATTGGTGAGCGTTATGCGCTTTGTCACCAGCGCATTCCCATGTTCGTCAAAAACATACGATACATCGAATGAGAGAGAGAAATCAGTCTGTGCTGTAACTATGACAGGGAGCAAGACAGCTAGTGATACTAAGAATAATAATAGTTTCCTAAACATAAAATGCATATTGTTAATGTCATTGCGAGGATCCCGCCATCGGCGGGAGACGCGGCAATCTTGAGATTGCTTCTTCCACATTCTGCGGGATCGCAATGACGCTATAATATTTCTTTTAAGAATTGTCCCGTATAAGATTCTTTAACCTTTGCAACTTCTTCCGGTGTTCCTTGGGCAACTACTTCTCCACCGAGATCGCCACCTTCGGGTCCGAGATCAATAATATAATCGGCATTCTTAATAATTTCAAGATTGTGTTCTATGACTAATACCGTATTACCCACTTCCACCAGTTGCTGCAGTACATGGAGTAATTTGACCAAGTCTGCAAAATGAAGACCGGTCGTCGGCTCATCCAATATGTAAAGATTGTCGCTGGATCCTCTTTTGGAAAGTTCAGAAGCAAGTTTCACACGCTGTGCTTCTCCTCCTGAAAGCGTCGGCGCCGGCTGACCCAGTTTAATATAATCGAGACCAACTTCGTTTAATGTTTCCAGTTTATTTGACAGCCCGGGAATATTTTTGAAAAAGTCATATGCCTCGACGACGGTCATATCGAGTACTTCTGCAATATTTTTTCCTTTAAATTTAATTTCAAGCGTTGCTGTGTTGTAACGTGTTCCGTTACAAACCTCACATTTTACCCATACGGGCGGTAGAAATTGCATCTCTATTTTCTCTTCTCCTTGACCTTCGCAATTCTCACATCGGCCGCCTTTTACATTAAATGAAAATCTTCCCGGCGTATATCCTTGCGCTTTTGCCTCTTTCATTTCGGCGAATAAACTGCGCATATAGGTAAATGCGCCAACGTATGTGGCAGGATTACTCCGGGGCGTCTTGCCGATTGGCGACTGATCAATCAGATGAACCGATTTAATATACTCCACACCTTCAAGCGCTCGATATATCCCCGCGCTATCGCGGTAGTATGGGTTAAAATGATTTTTTAATGCTTTATAGAGCGTTTCCACTATTAAAGTAGACTTACCGCTTCCTGAAAGTCCCGTGACGCAGACGAATTTGTTCAGCGGAATGGTAACATCAATATTCTTGAGACTAAACTGGTGAGCTCCGTGCAAAATAAGTTCCTTTGATTTTTTTTCAGCGCGTGTCCGCTTCATTTTTTCATCGGTTTCAATTATTTGTTTTCCGGATAAAAACGCTCCGGTTATCGAGGCAGGATTATTTTTTATGTCTTCAACTGATCCCTGGGCAACTATTACCCCACCCCGTTTTCCGCCTTCGGGTCCAAAATCAACGATGTAATCTGCCGATTCAATCATCTCACGGTCATGTTCGACGACGAGTACGGTATTTCCTAAATCACGAAGGTGCTCCAGCGTATCAATGAGTCTCCGATTGTCCCGCTGATGCAGTCCAATAGAAGGCTCATCGAGTACATATAGCACACCCGATAATCCACTGCCGATTTGAGAGGCGAGCCTAATTCTTTGTGCCTCTCCCCCGGCAAGAGTAGTAGCCGAACGGCCCAGAGTCAAATAATCTAGCCCAACGGCGATAAGAAATTCAAGTCGTTGGATGACTTCTTTTAAGATGGGGCCGGCGATTATTTTTTCCCGATCAGACAGCATTTCTTTTTTCTGAAGATTCTCAAAGAATGCATGTGTGTCCCGTACCGACAGATCATTAATATCTGATATGGATTTTTTTTGAATCGTTACTGTACGTGCTTCTTTACTCAACCGCGTCCCCGCGCAAACATTACATACTTCCGACTGCATGTATTTTTCAATTTCATTGCGAACATAATCCGATCCCGATTCGCTGAGTTTTCTTTGCAATTCCGTGACAATACCGGTAAACGGTTCGGTTATGTGAGTAATATCACCAAACCGGTTGGTTCCCTCTACTTCGTATAGTTTATTTCCCGTTCCGTTTAAAATAATGTTGCGTTGTTCCGGCGTATAGTGTTTGATTTGAGAGCGTGGATCAACGCCGTTTTCTTGCACCGCGGTGATAATTAATCGGGAGTACCACGTATCGTTGACGAACTGTTTAGAAAAAGGCAGGATGCCGCCTTCCGTGATTGAAAGATTGGGATTTAACACGCGATCGGGATTAATCTTCAAAAGTGTTCCTAAGCCCTTACATTCCGGGCAGGCGCCATGAGGTGAATTGAATGAAAATATGCGCGGTTCAATTTCTGAAAATGAAATGTTGCAGTGCGGACAGGCAAGTTTTTCTGAAAATAAATGATCGACCATTTCCTTTGGCCGTTCTGGAAATTCAAAACCACTGTCGTTTATCTGAGAAAGAATTACGAGACCATCCGAAAGATCGAGTGCCTGCTCTACTGCCGAGCGGATACGTGAAATAAAATTTGCCCGCGATACTTCGTCTTTCATCATTTTTTTTGTAACACTAAAGCGATCAATAATTACATCGACCGAATGCCGGTTTGTCTTAATCAGCACAATATCATGATTAAGGTTAATGATATTTTTATCGATACGTGCCGATTGATATCCTTTTTGTTTCAAATTATCCAGAAGACCTGAAAATTCTCCTTTACGATCGCGAACGACCGGTGCAAATATAAAAAAGCGAATTGGTTTTGATCCTGATTGATCAACTAATTCATCAACCATATTTTTAAGCGTTTCCGTAATCTGCTCCTTATCCATGCGGGAGACTTCGCGTCCACAGTTTGGACAATGGGGATGACCAATTCTCGCAAACAGAAGCCGTAGGTAGTCGTAGATTTCAGTGACGGTCCCGACGGTTGATCGCGGATTATGTGATGTAGATTTTTGATCAATTGAAATAGCCGGAGATAATCCTTCAATGCTGTCGATATCCGGCTTTCCCATGATACCCAAAAATTGTCGCGCATAGGCAGAAAGTGATTCTACATACCGCCGTTGCCCTTCTGCATAAATCGTATCGAATGCCAATGTAGATTTTCCACTACCCGATACTCCCGTGAAAACAATGAGTTTATTTTTCGGAAGTTCAACGTTTATATTCTTAAGATTATGGTCTCGGGCACCCCTGACAATTAGCTTATCATTCATATTTATTGTGATCCTTCTCCCGCCGATGGCGGGATCAGGACTTCGCGAGCGCTTTCACTCGCTCGATTTGGTCTGAAGAGTATACTATAGAATGTTCAATTCAACAAATACCTATGAGCCCAGAGAAAAATGAAACAAGTGCCGGATCGGGATGTTTAGAGATATCAGCTACTGCGATTGCCGGACTACTATTTTTGAATGGATTGTTGCAAACTGAATACGGCGGGCCACTAGACGTTATGGTTGTTCGCATGATGGGTGATGTTGGCCCGCATATCACTGCAGCCGCGCAAAGTGGATTTGAAGCGATCGGAATGGATAGTGAGAACATGTATAAATCTGTACAAATCGTCGGACAACTTGCCTCGCTTGGTGTTTTAGGATTATCCTTTTTTGCTAGGAGAAGAAACCTAAGTGAATAAGAATTTAATATCCCAGTTTATTTACTCTATCCCGTATCCGTAAACCTGCCTGTCCACTTATAACATCATAAATTTGATCTATTATGATACAATAATTAGATGGTAGAACATGAAAAACGAGTTCCTCGAAGAGACTTTTTGTCCATTACAGGGTTGGGCTTTATCTCTCTTATAGGTGCAGCTATAACCGTTGAAGGTGCAAGTCAAGCAACTGGTGTTCAAGGTCCTATTGAAGCGGTAATTCAAAGTAATGAAGGAGAAAACGAATTGTCGATAGAAGAAGGTTTTGTAGAATTTGTGAGAGCTACTTTTGAAGAAAGACCATATTCAACTGTTGATGACAGAATCAGAGGATTGGGCAAGTTGTTTGTTGGATATTTGATGACCAGATTAGGAGGTCACGGATTTTTGCATTTTTTAAGAACGCCACTTCCTGATCAGGAAGAACTTAAGTCACTATAAATTTTTTGAGATAGTTTCTACTCTATCCCGTATCCGTGCGGCAGTTTCAAAATCCAGATTTCGTGCGGCTTCTCGCATTTCGCTTTCTAATTGTTTCACAAACTGCTTTTTCTCTTTTGGCGTCAGCGAATCGAAATTTATCGTTTCTTTTGTTTGTACTTTTCCTGTTTTATAGAGTGATTTTTCACGGTTCTTAATCAGCTTCTCACGGATAGGTTTTTTGATGGACTCGGGTGTAATGTTATGTTCAGTATTAAACTTGATCTGAACTTCTCGTCGTCTGTTTACTTCGTCAATGGCATATTTCATGGAGTCCGTCAGTCTATCGGCATACATAATGACTCGTCCCGATTCGTGACGAGCCGCTCGCCCCATGGTCTGGACCAATGATGTTTTACTCCGCAAAAATCCCTCCTTATCGGCGTCGAGAATTGCCACCAACGATACTTCGGGAAGATCCAGTCCTTCTCGAAGCAAGTTGATTCCCACCAGAACATCATAGGTTCCTCTGCGTAAATCTTCCAAAATATCTTGCCGATCAAGAGTGTAGATATCACTGTGCAAATAAGCAATTTTCATATTTTTTCTTTCTCCTTCGTTACTTTCATATGAACTGTTCTTATTGAGATAGCGTGATAAATCTTCAGCCATTCGTTTCGTAAGTGTTGTTACCAATGTTCGTTCACCTCTTTTCACCCGAGAAATTATTTCGTCCGTTAAATCATGAATTTGTTCTTTCACCGGACGAACGTCTACTTCAGGGTCAATCAGTCCCGTCGGCCGGATGAGTTGCTCAATCACATGATTCTTTGACCGATTCAATTCCCAGTCGCTCGGTGTTGCAGAAACATACACCGTATTCGGCATCATCTTTTTAAATTCGTCAAATTGATACGGACGATTATCGAGAGCGGCGGGAAGCCTGAATCCGAAATTAATCAGTGTTTCTTTTCTCGCCTGATCACCGTTGTACATACCCCGCACCTGTGGGATGGTCATATGAGATTCATCAATAATAAGGATCCAATCATTTCCATATCTCTCATGATAATAATCAAGGAGCGTATAGGGCGGATCGCCGGGATTTCTGCCATCAAAATAGCGTGAATAATTTTCAATACCGTTCACATATCCAATCTCTTGAATCATTTCTAAATCGTAATTAACGCGTTGGGCGATCCGGTGCGCTTCCAGATGTTTCCCTTCTTTTTTAAATTTTTGTACTTGTTTTGCCATATCCTTCTGGATCTGATTGAATGTCGAAATCATATTTTTTGGATCGGCCATATAATGTTTTGCCGGATATACCACGGAAGTTTTCGTATCTCCTTCCTCTCGTTTATCACCCGTGGTTGGATCGATGTAGTACAGTTCTTTTAAAAAATTATCCTGTACCATCATGCGAAGACCATAGTCTTGATATGCTAAATAAACATCCACCGTTTCTCCGCGGACGCGAAACGATCCCCGTTTAAAATCATAATCACTTCGTTCGTACTGTAAATCCACGAGTCGATTAATGATCTGTTTTTGCTGGATCTGCATGCCCGCTGCTAATTCGAGTATGAACTTTCCATACTCTCGGGGAGAACCTATGTTGTAAATACAGGAAACAGAGGCAACAACGAGCGTATCTGATCGCGTAAGTAAATTAGTCGTTGCTGCTAAACGCAATTTATCAATTTCTTCGTTAATATCTGTTTCCTTTTCAATATAGGTATCGGTTGCCGGAATGTATGCCTCCGGCTGGTAGTAGTCGTAGTACGATACAAAATAGGAAACCGCATTTTCAGGAAAGAAATCGCGGAATTCCTGATACAGCTGTCCGGCAAGCGTTTTATTGTGAGAGATGACAAGTGTCGGCCGGTTCAAATTCTGCACGACGTGCGCCATGGTAAACGTTTTTCCACTTCCGGTAACTCCCAGAAGAACTTGATCTTTGACATTGTTGTGTATACCTTCGGTCAATTCCTCAATAGCCGTTGGCTGGTCCCCCGTTGGGATATAGTCTGAAACGAGCTTGAAATGCATGATCTATTATTGTATCATTTCACCAATACTTCTATGAAATCCCAGTACGAAAAAATAAAATCCGTTCTCGATCACGCTTCTCACCTATCTCACGTTGACAAATCGCTTCTTAAGAAATTTTTCAATCGTCTGGAACAAGGTAATCTAGTCAGAGATGAGAATCCGGATGATCACTTCAGTACCTTCTTTATTCCCTTCGTTCAGAAAACAAAACAGCTTTTTATAGGAGATCATATAAAATCAGGTGTATGGCTTACTCCCGGAGGACATATTGATAAAGGAGAAGATCCTGTAGAAACCGTTGTGCGGGAAATTAAAGAAGAACTAGATACAGAAGTTACTGATAAGAATGTTGAGTTTTTTGATATATCAATTACCGATATATCTTCTCACTACCCCTGTAAACGGCATTATGATCTTTGGTATTTATTCAGATTACCGGAATCGACTGCTTTTAATTACACAAGAGAAGAATATAAGATCGCACAATGGATGAGTGTTGGAAAAGCAATTCGCCGATTAACAAACGTTGGGCAGAAATCGGTTATTGAAAAATTGTCAAATACTTGATAGAGTGAACATATGACTAATAAACAACTTATTTCAGCAGTAGAAGAAATAGTTAAAGAGGCCAATGAGACCTTAAGATTAGAGATGAAAGAAGGTAATGAAGTTTTGAGGTCCGATATGAAAGATTCCCAGGAGACTTTAAGATCAGAGATGAAAGAAGGATTTCAATCAGTCAATCAAAAGCTGAGAAAAATTCAGAAAGATATGAATGGAGTAATTCAATTTGCTGACACGACAAGTGCCCGGCTAGAAAAACGGGTTCATAAGATAGAATCCCATCTTGGATTTTCTCATACCATTGACTAACTCGAAATTGTTTTGAGAGATTTATTCCCGAAGACGATTTTATTCATGACAAAAATATAGCCGGTGTATGCGATAAGTTGTAAACTGTCCATCTGTTTTGTTACCCCAAACATGCTCTGAATAATGCCACCGATAATCGTTGATTTCTCAGGAAGAAG
>MGAO01000045.1:0-147 GCA_001788215.1 Candidatus Roizmanbacteria bacterium RIFCSPLOWO2_01_FULL_40_14
ATTTACATGGTGGTTCCGTTTCTCCTGCTTACTGGAACATTATTTCTTTTCATCTCTCCTTTTAATCTGTTGAAAGAAACTTACATTTACAATACACAATACTTCCTGCCCGCGACTGTTAAGTTCCGGCCGTCTGTCAGCCATATC
>MGAO01000045.1:214-1225 GCA_001788215.1 Candidatus Roizmanbacteria bacterium RIFCSPLOWO2_01_FULL_40_14
TTGTCGGATTTCTGGTGAGCGGGTATATCTGTATAAAATACAAAAAGGGTATTTACTGGTTATTACTGCTCCTCGCCATTATTGGAACTAATTTTTTTAGGGTTGGTGATATGGTTTTTAGTAGCTTTCATCTACTTCCCTGGTTTGGCTTATTACTTACAGCAGAGATCATGTTGACAAGTTATTTATATAATCAGATTAAAGTTGTGATGGTAAAAACCGTTTTACAAATAAAATTTTTTATATACATAATCATTTTTATCTATGCCCTATTTTCTTTGAATCATATATGGAAGAAAAAAGATCTGGCTAATGAATTTTACGTCAATTACTCCGAATCGGAAAAATACGGGAGAGCAATAAAGGTTTTGAAAAAGGCTCAAGATAAACTCCTGGTAGTCCCCAATGATCCGCTCATCTACTGGGTCGCAGATATCGATACTGCAACGCGCATGCTTGAGTTTTATCCGTGGTTTTATCCGATCCCTGAATATAAAGATGAAGTAACTAAGGTATTTACCTATGATCCGCCGGCGTTCGTCGTTGATACGGGCATTGATCTGGAAAAAAATCTTGAGAGATATATCGCTACAAATCTAAAGGAAAAATATATTAGAATATATCATCTCGGAGAGCCGTCCCGGCTATATATCAGTAAAAATAGTATTTCGCATATCTCGGATGAACAATGGAAACTGTTAGAAGATATGCTTTTTGAAAAACCTTGAAACACCACATTGCAATCATAACGGTTGCCTACAATAACTACAGCGTTTTACAGGATTTTATCCATAGTTTACGGACACAAACGAATCAATCGTATCAACTTTTTATAGTCGATGCATCTGATAAAAAAAAGTCATTAGACTTCCATGATATCTACTCGTCGATTATTCCAATTGAAAATCACGGTTATGCCTATGGTGTTAACATCGGACTTAAAGCGGCAATAACAGAGGGCATCAGTAAATTTTGCGTGATCAACGACGATGTATATTTTAATCCGGACCT
>MGAO01000045.1:1259-3512 GCA_001788215.1 Candidatus Roizmanbacteria bacterium RIFCSPLOWO2_01_FULL_40_14
CCAAAGACACTGCTCGGCGGGAAAATTTACTACGCCCCGGGTTATGAATATCACAAAGATAAATATGCAGAAAAAGATAAAGGCAATGTAATCTGGTATGCCGGAGGAACAGTTGACTGGGATCATGCCCTGATAAAACACCGCGGCGTTGATGAGATTGACTCGGCAAAATTTGAGAGTGAAGAAAAAACTGGATTTATCACGGGCTGTCTGACCTGTTTTGACAAAGATGTAATCGATACTATTGGTTTTTGGGACAATGGATATTTTTTATATTATGAAGATGCCGATTTTTGTGAACGGGCAAAAAGACACAATATTCCTCTAATCTACGATCCCTCCCTTATAATCTGGCATAAGAATGCGCAGTCCACCGAAGGTGCGGGTTCAAAACTTCACCAAAAATTCCAAAAACGCGGTCGTTTACGATTTGCTATGAAATATGCACCTTGGCGGACAAAACTCCATATATTAAAAAATTACTTTTTGAACAGACTGTAAAATCTTTTATAAAAGAGTAAATAAGCAATATTTAAAATAACTGCAGAAATAATTATCCAGTGTTTCAATGCCATCTTTTCATCAGTGTCCCATCCTCCGAGCCGTATATAAGGATAATAAGACATGAGTAATCCGAAGAGGAAAATTTGTATTTTATCAATCGCCGACCGATAAACTGGTAAAAATACAAATAACGTCAAAAAATACCAAGTTTGAATTTCCAGAAATAATGATAAATAAATTATCATCCCAATAACAACTGATATAACAGCATAATTCAACCAGTGTGTTTTTTTCTTTTGCCAGATTACAAGAGGTATCGTAATATACTTAATGCCGCCCGACATAAGCATCAGGCCGCGTCCTACCCACTCTTTTTTCTGGGATAGATAGTAAAACCCGGCAATCGCCAAACTCACACCGATAAGATCGTTGTGGGCATTGACGAGTCCTTCGACAATCACAAGCGGATGGGTCGCAAAAATAAAAGCTGATTTTTTATCAATTTTTTGTAAATAAAATACGCCCAGAAGATAACTCAATGCGAATAGTATTTTGAAAAAAACATAATTAAGAATGAATTTTCCGACGGCAAAAAAAGAAGGTATAATCGTAAGCGGCAAAAACGTTGGGCCATATGGATATGAACGGTGCACCCAATGCATGAATCGTAACCACTCATCTTTAGGAAAATCAAGTGGTGTCTTAAGATATGGATTCTGATGATAATACGTAAAAATTTTCGCGTCGAAAATATAGTTAAAAAAGTCATGAGACAGAAAGGGATATGAAAACAAAAGTATTCCTGAGACTATGAGCGCGATCTTAAAGGGATCAACAGTATTATATTTTCTGATAAATAAATAGCTGAATATGAATAAAGAAATAATTAAAAATAGATATATGAACCATGAAGTATCCCGCTGGTAATATCCTAGCTGAATAACTACTTCACGAAACGTCACCCAATAAGAGTTATTAATTAACGTAAGGTTGGGATCGACGAGAGCATATGAATAAAGTGTAAGGATACATAAAATGAACACATATAATATAAACATATAAATTTTATTGTAAGATTATTAACATAAACACATGCGCATCTTTGAAAAATTAGGATGGTATTTTCTCGGTTTACTTTTTATTTTAACATTGTACATCTGTTTTTATAAGCTTGGTGCTGCATATCTGGATGACTGGGATGAGGCTTGGTACGGTGAGATGGCTAAACAAATTATAAAAACAGGTGAGTTTATAGTTCTTCGGTGGAACGGCGAATATCTTTTCGATAAACCTCCGTTATATATTTGGATAACCACATTATTTGCATTGCTTTTTGGTCTGACAGAGTTTTCCATACGACTTACCTCTGCTATAAGCGGTCTTATCATCATCTCGCTTGCCACATGGTACATCTATAAAAAATGGGGGTTATTGCCTTCGATCGTGGGTTATTGCTCTCTGGCATTTAATGATATCTTTATCTGGCGCGTACGTTCCGGCAATCTTGACACACTCGTAACGCTATTCATTTTTTTGAGCTTTTTTGTGATGATCTCTCAATGGAAATACAAATATTTTGTGCTGGGTTTTCTCTTCGTCTGCATCTTTCTCACCAAAACATCATTAGTTTTTTTTCCTTTGAGTGTCTTTACGATTCATGAACTCATTTATAATTATAAAAATATTCTTAAAAATCTCTCAGGATATTTCATCTTATTACTCATATTTGTAATTCTTGTTGGAAGTTGG
>MGAO01000045.1:3609-4104 GCA_001788215.1 Candidatus Roizmanbacteria bacterium RIFCSPLOWO2_01_FULL_40_14
AATGGGAATATCTGAAATATACCTATTACTCGCTTCAGAGAAGATTTTTGTTTGTAATGTTTTTGGGTACGGCTGCGGCAGTCTTCCTCAAATGGAAAAAGGGGAGTTATTTTTTAATGATCGTTTTTTCATATGCTTTAATTTTTTTACTAAGTTTCACGATGCGAAATAATAACTGGTACTTAATGCCCTCAATGCCTTTTTGGTCACTACTTATAGGGTACGGAACGTATTTTTTTATAAATACGGTCAAGCGATTAAAAACACCATTCTCAATCGCAGTATTACTATTGACGATTTATGTTTCCTATAAAACATTTATCGGCCATATCATACCGATTATGTACACTTCCTCAAGCACCAAACAAACTCAGACCGCCCTCAAAGCAAAATCACTTTCAAAACCCGATGAAACGCTCGTACGCATGGATCATCTTTATCCATCAACTATCTACTATTCCGACAGGCACGTCCTTTCCTCCCCCTCGTCTACTG
>MGAO01000045.1:4181-5644 GCA_001788215.1 Candidatus Roizmanbacteria bacterium RIFCSPLOWO2_01_FULL_40_14
CCTCCGAGTCGGAGGGCAAAAAAATACGTGGATTGAGATCGTAATTTTAGGAATTACGATACTCATTTTTTGTTATTTAAGACTAACACCAATTTATACTGAAACGGTAGGTTACACATTTGATCAGGGACGTGATTTTCTGAAAGCAGCCGAGATTGTTCTTTACAAGAATCCCACATTTATCGGCCCGACCACAGGCATCATGGGAATCTATCATGGAGCCTGGTGGTACTATCTCCTCTCAATTGGATTTATTATTTTCCAGGGCGTGCCAATTGGATTTTATTATCTAAACTTTTTCATACAATTTGGTGCGTTTCTTCTTTTTTATATATTTACAAAAAAATTATTCAATACGGTAACGGCGTTACTTCTTTCATTTCTTGTCGCAACGTCTCCTTACCTCATTTTTAACTCTATCTTCATGGTGAATAATGTTATGGCGATGCCAGCATTTCTACTGCTTCTTGTTGCAACCTTAAGTATTTTAGATAAAAAAAAGCGAAGCATAACTATTTTGAAAAAGACTATTCCGGTTCATCTTGTTGCAGGACTCGCACTTGGGTTTACTGCCGAGTTTGAGTTTGCTTTTGGTTTGCTACTTATGCCAACTTATCTTTTATTACTCGCTTTTTTCCAATGGAAAACGAAATTTTTTCGTTCCTTTAAAGAAGTAATATATATGTTTTTGGGACTATTATTTGCATTTTTGCCTCGGTTATTCTTTGAAATCAAAAACAGTTTTCCACAAACGAAAGTATTACTTAAGTTTTTTTTTGAGCCGCAATTTCACACCCCCAAACCGTATGACGCTGTCTTTAGAGATCGTATCGAAGTATTTCAAGGCTATTATGGCGGTCTTTTTATGAACGATTATGTCAAAACGATTATCACTTTGACCGCTCTCATATTTGCAGTATTTTTTATATTTAGAAAAAAATTTTCAGTCGGATTCATCTTTCTTACGTTTTTAGGTATCTTGCTTTTTATATTTTCTACATTGTACAAAGATACATTCTGGTCGTACTACTATGATGGAATACAGTACCTTTATTTGCTGTTACTGGGTTATTTATTATCTGCAGAACTCAAGACTACAAAATCATTACAACAATATGGAAAACTCATCATACTCACGGTATTTATCATGCTGGCATTTTTAAAAGTAAATCGTGAAATCCGACAACCTATACCCTATGATGGGATAAAGGTCCAAAAAGATATCGTCGATTATATTCATGGACAGATCAAAACGACACCATACTGTGTTATTGTCTATACGCCGCCCGTTATTCCATATACCTATGACTACCTTTTCGTGTATAAACGTATTTCCAAAAACATTCCTGATCCGCTGCATGAGTGGTACGGCAATCAGTGCTGGTATATCATCGAATATGATGACAATAACGAGCGAAAAGACGAGTGGCTGGAAAAAAATATTCCTAAAGAAGCTGAACTAG
>MGAO01000045.1:5653-5900 GCA_001788215.1 Candidatus Roizmanbacteria bacterium RIFCSPLOWO2_01_FULL_40_14
TTGTATCTTGTCTGTTTATCTTTTTCCGTTTTACGAATTTACATTTGAGAATCCCCTTCGCCTGGGATCAGGAACAATTTTCAAATCAGGTTAAAGAGATTATTAGTGATCACAAATTAACCCTGCTTGGGCCCCGGGTTACCAATGACCGCGGTTTTTTTCTGGCGCCATACTTCAGTTATCTCTTAGTACCTTTTTATTTATTGTTTAATCTTGACCCCAACGCACTAATTTTATTCATCATTAC
>MGAO01000045.1:5950-6156 GCA_001788215.1 Candidatus Roizmanbacteria bacterium RIFCSPLOWO2_01_FULL_40_14
TTAATATGCGCTACGCAATGATCTTTTTGCTTTTGTGGAGCATTAATCCTCTCCTCATTAAATACGACACTACACCCTGGTGGCCGGTGCTGATACCTATTGGGGTTGTCATCATATGGTATCTCCTGTTTTCAATTTACAAGAAACCTCATAATATGTTTTCATGGGTATTACTTGGAGCGACAGTTGGGTTTTTCAGTAATATG
>MGAO01000045.1:6209-6400 GCA_001788215.1 Candidatus Roizmanbacteria bacterium RIFCSPLOWO2_01_FULL_40_14
CTTTTCAAATAAAATTATCGAGCAATGGAAATACATCCTTATCGGACTTGTATCATGCGCTTCAATGTTTTTACCGCTTTTGGTGTTTGATCTGCGACACGATTTCTTAAACAGCAAGTTATTTATGACTTTTTTTACTGAACGCGTTCTTGATGATCTCCCATATCCGATAGAGTGGCTTCGTGTTTTAG
>MGAO01000045.1:6518-6645 GCA_001788215.1 Candidatus Roizmanbacteria bacterium RIFCSPLOWO2_01_FULL_40_14
AATGTATAAAAGCACGTTGATTCTTATCATCACAACCGCCATAGGTTTTTCAGTCTATGGCATCCGGCCGTCTGAATATTATTTTGTCTATCTGTATCCATTTATTTATGTTGTGCTCGTTGATTTT
>MGAO01000045.1:6843-6968 GCA_001788215.1 Candidatus Roizmanbacteria bacterium RIFCSPLOWO2_01_FULL_40_14
AATAATGGTTACATATATCTACTTGAGATTTCCGGCGTTCACCGAACAGGAGATTGGAATGATCCTCTGATCATCATTCGTGTCCCGCCACAAGAGGGCGATGTCGTCATTCGTGATATTGGCTT
>MGAO01000045.1:7050-7427 GCA_001788215.1 Candidatus Roizmanbacteria bacterium RIFCSPLOWO2_01_FULL_40_14
ACTGCTCCTCTGCCGGAGTCAGTGTATATCGTTCAATAAAATAACTTCGATTAAATCGCTTGATCCAATCTGGTATTTTTTCTAACTTAACGTCATATTTCCTCCAATCTTTATGATTTGTGAATTTATGATCGCCAAGGTCATCGATCATGAGATAAGTAATTTTCTTTTTTTCAAATGGAAATGCTTTTTTATCATCATATTTCCTGCTTAAATAGTTCATTGCGTATCGTGTCGAGTATCCGAATTGGTCATTTGTGTAGATATAATAGCCGAACTCTGATGGTGCGTCATTATAGACCGTTTCCGCAGCGCGTTTATAAAATGACCACAGCGCTCCGTTTTCTTTTGAAAAATCTCCTCCGGCCGTCATCCTC
>MGAO01000046.1:0-18176 GCA_001788215.1 Candidatus Roizmanbacteria bacterium RIFCSPLOWO2_01_FULL_40_14
ACAAAGATTCAACGAGCGATAATCCGGCGTTTAACATAGTTGCCAACTGCCGAGTAAACTCAACAATTTGAGCAAAACCAACCCGGGAGAACCGTGCGAGGAATTCATCGGCTTGTAAATTGCTCGCCGATTGCTCTTGAATGGAGAGAATAAAGGCACCTCTGTCTCGAAGTGTCTTGATGGCATCATCCTGTGAGCTTGCATTGAGAGAGCCCGTTAGTACTTTGCCTTCATTGTCCTTTACTCGATAGATAAATTGCATAAGCTAGATAAACATATTTAATCCGCAGAGGATTTTTTTATGCATTATGAAATTGTCATTCCCGCGAAGGCGGGAATCCAGAACGTTATTTGTATAGATTCCTATTTTCATGGGAATGACGAGCATTGTATTGCGTAAGTATGAGTTATTTATTACTTTTTCAAATATCGTCTTAACTCCGCCGGCTGCAATACATACCGTTGGGCAACTTCAAGAGAAACATTCCCGGCACTTACGAGCCGCGCAAAGTATTCCTCGAGTTTTACCATACCCTGTTCTTTCGACGTTTGAATAATATTGTCAATCAAATGCGTTTTGGATTCACGAATTGAGTTTCGAACAGCCGCATTACTCAGTAGTATTTCAACAGCGGGAATGCGCCCACCGTTTAAGGCGGGGACCAGTCTTTGACAAACGACCGCCGAAAGGGTAGATGCAAGCTGTTGTCGTACCTGATTCTGCTGATACTCCGGAAATGCATCAACAATACGATCGATTGTTTGCGCTGCCGAGTTAGTATGTAAGGTAGACAATACTAAGTGGCCGGTCTCAGCAACGGTTAGCGCTGCAGAAATGGTTTCGTAGTCGCGCATTTCTCCTACCAACACAACGTCTGGGTCTTCCCGCAATACCGCACGCAGTGCCGCTTTCCACGAGTAGGTATCAACATTTATTTCACGCTGAGATATCAAAGATTTTCCGAGCGGATAGGTGTACTCTATAGGATCTTCTATGGTAACGATATGAGCATTCCGTTCTAAATTGATCTGATGTACTATGGTAGCCAGCGTCGTACTTTTTCCATGTCCCGTAGGTCCGGTAACGAGCACAAACCCTTGGTGTAAATCTTTAAATCTACTCAAGGTAGAAGGCAGTTTTAATTCCTCGAAGGTTCTGATTTTATTGGGAATATAGCGAAGTGAGGCGGCACAGCTGTTTCGCTGATAATAGGTATTTACCCGGAATCGGTGTTCGCTGCCATTTTGGTCAGAAACGGCGTATGAAAAATCTAACTCACGCTGTTTAAGATAGAGGTCCTTTTGTAGGGGAGTCATGAGGGAAAGCACGAGTACTTGCGCGTTCTCTGCCGTGAGGACGGGATGCTGAGGGAGAGGTGTCAGTTCACCATTCAGTCTAACCAGTGGCGGTTTCCCGACCACTAAATGCAAATCCGATGCTTCTTTTCGTATAACAAGAGCGATAAGTTCGTTGATGTTCATGTTAGCTTTCTGCTACTCGCAATACTTCCTGGATCGTTGTTACCTTTGCCAGGACTTTTAAATACCCGTCCTGTTTCATCGTTATCATTCCTTCGGCCCGTGCTTGCTTTTCTATCTCTCCAGCAGAACTATGACTGATAATCATCTTACTAATATTTTCGGAAACCTTCAATAGCTCGAAAATACCCACGCGTCCCCGGTATCCCAAATGACCGCATTCTTCACAGCCTTTGCCCCGAGCTAACACGATTTTCTGATTTTTAGGCAGTAAATTTCCTAATACCTCTCTGATGTCAGCTGCTGTTTCAGGATCCGGATCATAATTCTCAATACAATGAGGACAGATCCGCCGAGTAATACGTTGTGCTAAAGCAGCATGCAACACTGAAGCCATCAGGAAACTTTCAACTTCCATATCAAATAACCGAGGAATTGCCGTTGATGAATTATTCGTGTGGAGTGTGGAGAAAACCAAATGTCCGGTAAGAGCAGCTTGCACTGCCAACCCTGCCGTTTCCTTGTCACGAATTTCTCCCACTAAAATAATATTTGGATCTTGACGAAGGAATGATCGTAGTCCGGAGGCAAACGTGAGCCCTGCACCCGGGTTGATTTGGACTTGGTTTATGCCGGCAATTTGATACTCGACCGGATCTTCAAGCGTCATAATATTGGTATGAATTTTGTTTATACGGGAAAGAACAGAGTAGAGAGTAGTCGTTTTTCCTGATCCGGTTGGACCGGTAACCAGAATAATTCCGTAGGGACGGGTCATTGCTTCTTCTAAATTTTTCAACGCTAAACCATCTAGTCCCAAATCTGGTAAATCGGGTATGCCTCCTGTTTTCTTCAAAAGCCGCATGACAACTTTTTCTCCATGAATAGTCGGCAAGGTCGAAACACGCAAATCTGTTTCTTCCTCTCCCATTTTAAAGTTAAATCTGCCGTCTTGCGGTATACGCCGTTCATCAATCTTCATATCCGAGAGGATTTTGATGCGAGAGATGACCGCTTCATGCACGGATTTCGGCAGTACCAATTTTTCAGAAAGTAACCCATCAATACGGTAACGGACCCGCGTCCGTTGCTCTTGTGGTTCAATATGAACATCAGAAGCGCGCGATTTAACGGCAAATTCGAGAATAGTGGATACAATACGGGCAATCGGCGGTTCTCGAATCAGCTCACCGATACGTTCAGCAACGACCGTCTTGACGCGGGGTGTTATGGTCTCTTTAATTGCCGCGGATACTTCCGTCGCTAAACTTTTTGAATATTCTTCTTCAATTTTTGCTTGAATTTCAGTGGCATCGGCTAAGTAGGGTTTTATAGTTTTTCCCGTTTTTTTCTCTAGAAACTGCCGCGCCTGATAATCAAGAGGATCCTGCATGGCAACATGCAGTGTTTCATTAGCATGATCATATTCAACAGGAAGTACTTTATATTGACGGGCCACTTGCTCGGAGACCATTTCAAGAAGCTCTTGAGGAACGGCATGGTTTACTATGGAAATATAGTCGACATTGAGCTGTTTTGCACGCGCTTTCAAAATATCTTCAGGGGAAACCAGATTACGGTCATGAAGTATTTTTTCAATAGGTTCTTGGCTTGAAAGCTGTTGAACTTTCAACTGCTGTGCAGTTTTTTGATCCAGCTTTTTATTTTCTACCAGAATATCAAGTAGTGACTGTCGAGCGGGTGGCATATAGGGTTATAATAGAATAGTAACTTGAAAGATGCAAGATTAAGAACTCAAATGCACATCCCATTATTAATAGTCGGAGGTAATGAACTCGATCGAAGACAACAGGCAGATAGGCAGGTAGCAGCGTATACCGTTTCTTCTTTCGATCTTCATAAAATTACATCCAACGAGGCAAAAAAATCAATTGGCATTTCACAGATCAAATCTCTTATTCAAGAATTGTTGTATAGCCCCGTACAAGGACGAGAGAAGATCGGTATCATATACGAACTCCACCATGCCACCGTTGAGGCACAAAACGCATTGCTCAAGCTTCTTGAGGAACCAAACGAAACAACTATTCTGATCGCAACGGCTACGCGGAAAGAAGAAGTATTGCCCACCATTGTTTCTCGCTGCCGGATTGTTACAGTACAGAATGAAGATGAATATGTACCTACTCAAGAAGAACTGAATCAACTAGATACCATTCTTAAAGCATCTGAAGGCGACCGTATGTCATATGCCGAAGAGATAGTAAAAGCTGATACTGCTAAAGAGTGGATCAATACCATAATAAGAACGCTCCGCTACACACTTATTACAGAATACCTACAACCTACAACCTACAACCTACAACTCTTAATTAACGCCATTCGAACGCTCGACCGCGCCCACATCACGCTTGAAAAGACGAACACAAATCAGCGGTTACTTATGGAAAATCTTCTTCTTTCACTTGATCAAATGCCATTTCAGTGATACAATAGAGTACTTCACAAATGAACAAAAAACCCAACGACTATTCCGGTGAAAAAATTGTTGTCCTTGAAGGATTAGAGCCGGTCAGAAAGCGCCCCGCTATGTATATCGGCTCAACGGGACCGACAGGGCTTCACCATACCGCAACTGAAATCATAGATAACGGCGTCGATGAGGCACTCGCCGGATACGCACAAAATATTTGGATTACCCTTCATACGGATGGGTCAATTTCTGTCATAGATGACGGCCGCGGTATTCCAGTAGATATCAATCCTAAATACGGCATTTCAGCTCTTGAACTCGTCATGACGAAACTGCACGCGGGTGGAAAATTTGAAGGATCTGCTTATAAAATTTCAGGAGGATTGCACGGCGTCGGTGCATCGGTGGTAAATGCACTGTCTGAATGGACACGGGTGACCGTTGTCCGTAACGGAAATATGCACGAACAATCCTATGCTCGAGGAAATCCAACGAGTAAAATTATTAAAAAATCCTCATCCGAACTGAAAATACCATACCCGCTCACGCAGCATATACCGCAAAAATTTGAGTCGGGAACCATAGTTCGTTTTCTACCGGATAAACAAATATTTAAGGAATCTACCGACTTAAAGTTTGAAACTATTAAAAAGTCGCTGAGAGAGCGTGCGTATCTCGTACCCAAACTGAGATTTCATCTCTATGATGAGCGGGATGGTAGTGAGGCGCATTTCTACTTTGAAGGCGGCATTAAATCCCTCGTTGCCGACTTGAACCGCGATAAAGAAGCACTTCACGACCCCATTTATATCGAACGTCAGGTAGATGATATTGAAGTGCAGGTCGCTATTCAATACACTGATGCGTATAACGAGATCTTAGAGTCATATGTTAATGTGATTAACACGATTGAAGGCGGCACTCACGAAACCGGGTTTAAAAGCGCTCTCACTCGATCTATTAATGATTACATTAAGCGCCAGGGAGGAAACGCCGCGCCCGCAACGCCTAAGCGTAGCGATGGCGGGCGGGGCAAAGAGGATAAAACAGTCAGCGGTGATGATACACGGGAAGGGTTAACCGCCGTCGTATATATCAAAATGCCTTCAAAAGATCTTCAATTTGAAGGTCAAACAAAGACGAAACTCGGAAATAGTGAAATTGCACCACTGGTACAGTCAGTCGTAAAGGAGGAACTCGATATCTACTTTGAAGAGCATCCTTCTGAAGCCAGAAAAGTGGCGGAAAAGTCACTGCTTGCTAAAAAAGCACGGCTTGCGGCAAAGGCGGCTAAAGAAGCAATTATTAGAAAAGGTGCTCTCGATGGACTCGGTCTTCCCGGAAAATTAGCAGACTGTCAGGAGAAGGATCCTGCACAATCAGAACTGTATTTAGTTGAAGGAAATTCAGCAGCCGGATCGGCAAAGCAGGGGAGAGACCGGAAGTTTCAGGCGATATTAACGTTGCGCGGAAAAGTTTTGAATACGGAACGCGCGCGTCTCGATAAAATCATAGAGTTTGCAGAATTGAAAGATTTGATTATTGCACTCGGCATGGGAATAGGGGAAACGGTCGATCCGGCAAAACTGAGATATCATCGAATCATCATCATGACCGATGCAGATGTTGATGGCGAACATATTCGAACATTGTTACTTACTTTTTTCTTCCGCCATTTGCCTGATATTGTAAAAGGCGGATATCTTTATATCGCACAACCTCCGTTATATAAAGTGCAAAGTGGAACAAACTCACAGTATGCATACTCTGACGAAGAGCGTGACCGGACGCTTAAGTCACTTTCTGAGGTTCAACGTGAGAAAGCACATATCCAACGCTATAAAGGCTTAGGAGAAATGAATCCAAATCAACTGTGGGAAACGACCATGAATCCAGAAAACCGAATTCTGAAAAAAGTTGGACTTGAGGGGGCTGAAGAAGCAGATCACGTTTTTACGATGCTCATGGGCAAAGACGTCCCGCCAAGAAAACGATTTATTCAAACACATGCCAAAATGGCAACGTTGGATGTGTAAGTAAATTATTGTTCGAAGCGAAGCTGAGAACTTCTCGATTATCTCGAAGTAAACTTCTCACTTCGTTCGAAGCATAAATTAATGAGTTTTGTTAAGAAAGGAAGTGAAAAATAATTTATGAATTTAAAAAAACTATCTGATCAGAAAATGACACCGGATAACTTTATCGCCGTCATTGAAATCCCGATGGGATCGAATATTAAATACGAACTCGATAAAGACACGGAAACTATTTTTGTCGATCGGTTTGCCTTTACCTCCATGGGGTATCCGTTAAATTACGGATTTATTCCGGGAACAATGGCAGATGACGGCGATCCGGTCGATGTACTCGTGTTAACCAGTACGCCCATCAGTCCCGGATGCGCTATCAAATGTCGAGTTATCGGTATACTCGTGATGGAGGATGAGGAAGGAATGGATGAAAAACTTTTGGCCGTTCCGCTCCCTAAAGTCGATGCGTTCAGCGCCCATATTCAGTCATTGGACGATGTACCAGAGGCAATGAAAAACAAGATCAAGCACTTCTTTGAGAGGTACAAGGAATTGGAACCAGGAAAGTGGGTAAAAGTGAAAGATTGGAAGAGTAGGGAAGAGGCAGCAAAATATCTAGAGAAGGCGCTGAAATAATTTTATTCATGATTTAAGAAATTTGATTTAGGATTTATGATTTTTTTATTCATAAATCTTAAATCGTAAATCTTATATCTAATTTTTATGAATATCGGAAAAATAGAACCAACTAATTTAATAGAAGAAATGCAGAGAAGCTATCTCGATTACGCCATGAGCGTCATCGTAGCTCGAGCACTTCCTGATGTCCGTGACGGCTTAAAACCGGTACACCGTCGCATCCTCTTTGCCATGCAAAAAGTCGGTCTCACGTATGCGGCGCGATTCAGTAAATCAGCAAAAGTCGTCGGAGAAGTTTTAGGAAAATATCATCCGCACGGCGACATGCCGGTTTATGACGCATTGGCTCGTATGGCACAGGAATTTTCTATGCGGTATCCGCTCATCCACGGACAGGGAAACTTCGGGTCAATTGACGGCGATCCTCCAGCCGCTATGCGGTACACCGAAGTAAAGATGGCAAAAATCACGCAGGAAATTATGCATGATATTGAGAAAGAAACCGTTGATTTCGTCGATAATTTTGACGGATCGCTTCAGGAACCGACCGTCCTGCCTGCCGCCACTCCAAATTTACTGTTAATGGGTGCTGACGGTATTGCCGTCGGTATGGCCACGAAAATTCCACCTCACAACCTGGGAGAAGTGATTGACGCGCTGGTGTTTGTGATTGAACGCGAAACAAAAGAATCAAAGATCCAAAGATCATCTGAACCCGAACCAATCACGACCGAAGATCTTATGCAATTTATCAAAGGTCCTGATTTTCCCACTGCTGCGCAGATTTATGATCATGAAGAAATAAAAAAGGTTTATGCCACGGGACGCGGAAAGATTGTTATGCGGGCAAAAGCGGATATCGAAGATATGTCAAACGGTAAAAGCGCGATCATTGTCACTGAAATTCCGTATCAGGTAAATAAAGCCACCATGATTACTAAAATTGCCCAGCTGGTTAAAGATAAAAAAATTCCCGATATTTCAGATTTACGCGATGAGTCGGATAGAAGAGGTATTCGCGTCGTTATGGAACTGAAACGAGGATCAATTCCTAAAAAAGTGCTCAATCGTTTATATAAATTTACCCAAATGCAATCTACATTTCCTGCCAATATGGTCGCACTTATTGATGGTACGCCCCAGACGCTTTCACTCAAAGATATTCTCGAACAGTTTATAAAACATCGTCAAACCATAGTCAGACGCCGCAGTGAATTTGAACTCAGACAAGCAAAGGCGCGTGAACATATTTTGATGGGCTTAAAAATAGCGGTAGATAATATTGACGAAGTTATTAACACGATTAGAAGAGCACCGGATGTAGAAACGGCACGGACACAACTCATGAAGAAGTTTGATTTGTCTGAAATTCAGGCACAGGCCATTTTAGACATGCAGCTAAAGCGCTTGGCGGCTCTTGAACGGCAGAAAATAGAAGACGAACTCTCAATGGTTCGTGAAATGATTGCCTATCTTGAAGATCTATTGGCACATCCGGAAAAAATGCTGGGGGTAATTAAGGACGAATTGAAAGAAGTAAAAAAACAGTATAGCGACGAGAGAAGAACCCGTGTCTATAAGGGAAAGGTAGGGGAGTTTAGCGAGGAAGATCTTATTCAGAACGAACAAACCCTCATAACCGTTTCAAAGACGGGGTATATTAAGCGTCTGCCGAGAGGAACTTTTAAATTACAGCGGCGCGGCGGCAAGGGTGTCATGGGCATGACCACGAAAGAAGAAGATAATATTGAACACATGATTACGGCACAAACACATGATTATTTGATGTTCTTTACCAATAAAGGCCGTGTTTTCAGAATGAGAGCGTGGGAAATACCGGAAGGATCCCGTATATCAAAAGGCCAAGCAGTGATTAATCTTCTTAATATCCAACAGGGAGAATTGGTCCAGTCTATTCTTTCCACTTCGAGTACTGCTTTTGACGAACATCCAAAAAGCACCATTTTAATGGCGACGAAAAATGGCGTCGTCAAACGTACCGAATTCTCACAGTATCAAAATATTAAAGCATCCGGACTCATCACGATTAATTTAGACAGCGGCGATGAAGTAGTTTGGGTTGAGTGGACATCCGGTGATCGCGATATCATGCTCGTAACCCATTTGGGTAAAACCATCAGGTTTCCCGAAACTGAAGTCCGTCCGACCGGACGGGCTACGCGCGGCGTCACGGGAATAAAGCTTTCCAAGGAAGATTACGTTGTCGCTATGGAAGCTTTAAAAACGCAACCGGAAACTTCAGATGATAAAAGAATTAAAATGTTTAAAGATCTTCTGGTTATTACTCAAAATGGATTAGGAAAACGGACTGATGTGAATGAATTCCGCGGCCAGCATCGGGGAGGTAAAGGAGTAAAAGTGGCTAATGTCACGAAAAAAACTGGCCCGATAGCTATTGCCCTTTTGGTAAATCAGGACAGCGAACAGATCGTCATTAGTTCGAGGAAAGGGATCGTTATCAAACTACCCATCAAGAATATCCCGCGGCTCTCAAGAAATACACAAGGTGTGATTTTAATGAGAATGAAATCAGGAGATGAACCGGCAGCAGCATCAGCAGTATGATGTACGTCATTGCGAACAGAGTGAAGCAATCTCAACCAAGGTGAAGATCGCCACGCTTCGCTCGCGATGACATGTACTTATGGATAATCAACTATCAAAAAAAGTCGACGGTAAACAACTCGCACGTGAGATTCTTGAAACGCTGAAACCCCGCATTTCTGTTCTCAAAAAGAAAAAGATTATTCCAACACTGGCGGTCATTCAAGTGGGAAACGATACGGGTTCAGAAAGTTATATTCGTATGAAACGCAAAGCGGCAAAGAAAATTGGCGCGGCGGTAATCGTTAAACATTTTCCGAACAGTGTTTTTTTTCAGGAAATGGCAGAAGCTATTCACCGGTTTAACGCCAATGGGGATGTTCATGGTATTATTATCCAGAGACCGTTGCCCCCCATGCTGCAAACAGATGCGTTCAATACGGCGGTAGATTTTCGAAAGGACATTGATGGATTTAGAGCAAAGTCGACATTTCGACCACCTATAGCTTTGGCGATTTTTCACATTTTGCGTACTGTATATCAATTACAAAACGTGACGACTCACTTAAAAAGCAAACATATCGTCATTTTGGGTAGGGGAGAAACGGCAGGTAAACCCATTGCTGAAATGTTTACGGACAAAAAGATTGCATTTCTTCAGTGTCACAGCCAGACGACCAATATGCATGAGTTTACTCAGGAAGCTGATATTATCATCTCCTGCGTTGGCAAACAGCGCGTAGTGATCAAAGATATGATAAAAGAGGGAGCTGTTTTAATCGGCGTCGGTATTGAACGAGATCAAAAAGGTAAACTTCATGGAGATTATGATGAAGAGGAAATCCAGGAAAAAGCAAGTTTTTACACCCCAACACCGGGTGGCATCGGCCCCATTAACGTAGCCTATTTAATGAGCAATCTCGTAACTGCCGCGGAGGATGTGATACAATAATTCTATGTCTGCCGAACAGGGTAAAATAACCCATCAAGATCCTCCGGAAGAACCAGATCATTATACACAAGCAGCGCAGGAAGATCCACTTTTTTTATTATCAATTCAAAACACAACAGATGATTCTGGAGAGTTTGATCAACAGTTAGACCAACAAATTGCAGGGTTAGGAGAAGAAATTCAGACAATTGAAGCTCCCGAAGGAGACAAACAGAGTTCAGTCGATGATCTCGTTCTGATGGCTGAAAGAACGGGTCGTCTTCTTCGCTTTACAATGATAAGAGAATTAGTACGTAATCTGAGAGCAATCGGGAAGGAGTCTTTATTTGAAAGAGTACAGATGCTTGCACAATTTGCAAAAAGAGGGCTTATGCCCGATGCAATAGCTGTGCATGTCGCTCATTTTTTTGCACGGCTATATCCGCCCCTGGAATCATCTCCTCCACAAGAAGAAGTGATATTTCAACCTGGAGAACCATTACAGAAAAAACCGCCACAAAAAAGAAAAGGTTTAGTCGACCGAGAGGACCTAGCACTTGAGGCAGACGCATTACTTCTGGCACATATGGGTGAAGGCGAATATATTTCCTACAATACATTAATACTGCCCTTTCTAAGAGGTAACGCCGTACAAAAACATCATAGAAAGGTAGTAGTACAAGCAGAGCCACATCTTGAGGAATTAGCAGAACATCGCGGGGTAGCATTAGATATATTCAGAGCAAAACAGGGAGAAGCAAAAAAGACAGGATATCGTTATATACCACTTCAACCTGAAATCGACGTAAAAAAAAACGGTCTCATAAGTCGGTTATTTCGTAGTTCTCTCAGGGTATATAGAAATTTTTCCCAAGTAGTCAGTAGAAAAGATCACCAACCTATTTCGCCTAATCAGCGCATGTCATATGAGGTTGCCATAAAGTTTTTAGATATGTACGAATTAGATGTCGGTGAATGGATAAAGCATGGTGATTCAATCCAAGTTCCCTATGAGCCAGAAAAATCATATACATTTGCAGAAATTTCCTATGTCATCGGCTATTTACTTACACCAAAATCAGGAGTGGTTACGGTAGAAGAACAGGCAGAAGCAGATTCTGCATTTTCGCGTTTTCAGCGTTGGGCTCAAAAAAAGGTCAAAGGAATACGATTCAGGAAACAAAAGCAACTAAAACTTCAAGAGCCAGAAGAAACTGAAGATCTTGATATACCTGAAGACGAAGATCCATATGAATACTTGGATGATGATTAGACAAGTAAGGTTGATGTTGCTGCTGGAATAGAGACCGGCTACATGATACAATCACTTCACTCTGCCAAAACATATGGCCGCTGAACAGGGTGAAATAATAAGCTCTCTTACAGATATCGACACCCTTGTTGGAATCGTAGGAGTACCCATGGATGAGTGGGAATTTCAACGAAACAAACTTGAAGTAAGCATTGCAAATATACCTGTCCCACACCCCAGTGAAGAGCCTCCTGAGGATAACGCCATAGAAATGGCTCTTCAGGTAAGAAAACTCAGAATATTAGCTGTTCTAGCTGAATTAGCCATGCAAGTACCTCTAGAAACAAGAGCACAGCGTTTGCAAACGCTGAAATCTTTTTCCGCCAAGGGAATAGTGAAGGAAGAGACGATGGCACGTATTATTTTTTTCTACGAAAATTCACCTCCTGAAGCCTCCCCTGACGCACAAACTACACCTGCAGTTGAAGAACTAGAAGCAGTAACCACTATCGCACCACGTGGTGCGGATGGAGAGATGGTAAGAAGACGTTCAAGAAACGACGGACGACGAAAAGAAGAACGGTATGCTGGAATTGTCGCTGATGCGCTGATCAATAATTTTCCTCAACAAACAGAAAGACGCTTAACCACGAGTGACCTAAAGCTTGCAGCAAACACCACTACCCATCCTTCCCGATACATAAAAGAGTTAAAAAGTACTCTCGAAGTTAGAGGGTTTCATTTGAAAGAGATTCAATCAGTGCATAGACATGGCGGCAAGGAAAAGGAATACGAAATAGAACCCATCGTTGTGAAAAGTCCCGATCATCGATCACCACAGGAAGAGACGGTTATTTTTTCAAATCCAATTAATACTTCAGCTGATAATATTACTCGAGCAGCTGTTGAAAATGGAACTCCTTTTGATACTTTTTCAAGTCCAGCTACCGTAGAACCAGATTCCGGCGTAAAAAGTTTTGAGCACGCAATTACTCTAAAAATTGCGCAATTATACCGGCAAATACTCGACATAACGAATAGAAACCCGAAGGCAATAAAAGATGGAAAACTTCTCCCAAAGGCAATAGTACAAATACTGCACCGAAATAGATTACTAGAATCTTGGAAACAATTGGATCCCGCCGGTGAGATACCCTATACTGAAAATGTTTCTATGGAGCCGATCGTGTTTGCGTACTTAATTGCATTACTAAAGTATCCAAAAATTGCCCTAAATCCAATGATGATAGAGGCCGCCAAGAAATCCCGCGATACATTGAGAAAAGAGGTAGATTTCACCGAAGCCGATTTAGATGATGCAGACGACAAAGATGAAGTAGATGATGAAGATGATGAAGATATTGGAGATATCGGTATAGATGGTTACGAACCTCCAAGAAGAATAAAACATGAATTTTCTACACAACCTCGTAATCCATATTTGAAAAGACTCAGAAGATATCACGTCACAGATGATGAGTAGTAATTTAGTGGTATATCTGATCAGCAACCTTCATAAGTATCCACTGGGTCACCATATCACCGTGGTGTGGATATCCACTGGACAGCTGTGGTGATTTAGCCTCAAATTGCCCGTTCTCCACCGTCGGGCATCCGTACCGTGACGGTGCGGTGATCCGACGGCTATGTCGGTGGATTTGACTTCTTTGCTATACTAATTCTGCAAATCGAGAGTGATGGGAAACATAAAAAAACGTATGACAGAAAAATACAGAGATTCAGTATCACTTTTGGACCTTCATTATTTTCTCAATCACAGACTCGCAGTGTTCAATGATGAGCAGATGGATCTGTGGCGAATCGAACAAAAACAGATTGCTCAAGACGAATGGGGAGGAGTAGATTTATTGCTTGAAAAGCGTGCTCAAACCGGCAGTACGAGATATCTGGATTCTGCGATTTCCCTTCGGGGGTTAGCGGAAACACATGAAGCCATGTCGCGACTTCCAAATCCTTATCAAGCCAATAATACAGTGCTCCTCAACTCCTCTCATAGCATTACTTTCTGGTTGCAGTGATATTGTTTACAACAAACATCAAACTGTAGAAGAGAAGGTTAAGCAACTAACGAGAGGAGGGGATTTTAATTTTAATAGGGTCAAATAATAGTTCGTTTGGAAGCATATTGCGTAAATCCCGATCAGGAACTGATTCTCTTACAAATGTTAAAAATTCATGCGGGAGCAGGATCCCAATTCTTCTTCGACGGCGTATTTCAGCATAAATATCTATTCCGTAAACCTCAAGTATTTCCTGTGCATGACCACGTGCTCCGGCACTTTGCATATGAATCACGCGTCGACCAGTTGATGAAAGTTTTCTGTAGAAAGCACGCCGGACGATTTCTTCATCGGATTCAAAATCATCACCTTCATATTCTTTCTCACCCTCTTCTCCATATTGACCTGACGTAATCGCAAATAGTCTTTTCAATAGGAGATTTACAAACTCAGGCTGTACTCGATAATCAAGTGTCAAAAGCCTACGCGCACTTGAACTAGTTTGAGGGTTCATATCAATTAACAATTGTCGCTGTGTATCTAACCATAACGTTACTGGACCTTCCATACCATAAATATAGAAGTCCACTCTATGTTCTCTAGGACGATTGCGATCAATTCGGAACGTTAAAAAACGAATATTTCTCTGTTCAAGTTCATTATCGTTTTCCATTCGAAACCGATCACCCCGTGGAGATACAAACCATTTTGAATTATCCAAAATCTCATTCCATAATATATTATTTTGAGCTTCTATTTGTTCCATGTGTTCTTGAGAAGCATTTTTTTCCCAAAAGAATGTAGTGTAGTCCGTCATCAAATCGTTAAAAAGACGAGGATCTTTCACATCTGCCTGGTTAACAACGAGTTGGTTATATCTATCATTTAGATAGTCTGTTTGTCTTTTAGAATCTGTTGGTAATTTTTTTTCCGGACCGAACACTTTATCAAGCGCCTTCGAAACCTGCGAACCGAAACCTTCCGGAGTATTACTTAGCCGAGGATCTATATCAAACATTACAAACGGCAAACTAATCTCATCATCCGTACTAGAAATGGGGCCGAACATCCTTCCGAGGACTGCTAAAAAATAAGTAATATTTTCTTTTTGAAACTTATCGGCACCCCTTCTAATCTCTTGTTCAAACGTAGGTACTCCTTTATCAAGCAGATGGGCTAAGTTTTTACTTTTGCTCAGTGGAGAATCAGGCATCTCACGAGCAGTTCTTCTCATAAACATAAAGCCGCTCGCAATTCTGAAGGTATCTGACAATTTCCGTCGGCCAATATATTCCAGTAGCTGCTCGGGGTTTGGGTATTCTTGAATCTTGTCAAAAGATTCAGTGAGGAACATGGCATATTGCTTCAATAGTTTTTTGATTTCTACCGTCGTATGTGGTGAATGACAAGTTTCATTAAAATCACTATCAAACATCTGCATAGTGTCTTCTGCGAGTCCTAACCTTCCTTGTGCGGCAGCTGTGACTAAAATGTCGTAAATAAGTTGCAGATTTGGATACGTATCTGTCAAATGCCGAGCGGATATTTGGTGTGCACGCTGACTAAGGAAGTTAAAGTATGCTCTTCCTAGATCACGAAGATCGCCAGTTTCATGAGCGTATTGAAGCATTGTTCGCAATACACGAGAATCCTCAAACGTAGTTATTGCATCTGATCCTCGTTTATAGCTATAAGCTTCAAATAATGATATATTGGTAGTTCGATCTAGGTATTCAGTTAGTCCGTGTAAAAAATAAGTAACAGGGTCTCGATCATGAAATAGAGTACGATCTGGTTGATCAGAAACAGCACTTAACCGGTGTTGTGTTTTCTGGATAAGCGAAGGTAAATGAAAGATTAGCTGATCATTGTCCCAATCCTCTCGTTCATTTCCAAAAATGTCGCTCCTGGAAAATATATCCAATACCGCATATTGATAGATAGCATCGAGCTGTGCTCTTGCCTGCTGCTGTTGGTGAGCTGCATCAATCGTACGCTGATTATATTCTGTTCGCCAGAGACGATTTATCTGATTATTATATGTTGTCCGTTTATTTTTATATCTCTCACGTAATTGCTCTTTTTCTGCAGCATATTCTTCACTTATCTGTTCGGATTTTCTGTAAGCAGAATCACTTCCAACTCTATATTCATCAACCAATTCTACATAAGCTAGAAACCTGGTCATATTGCCACTTGCTTGTCCTTCAATCCCGTATTGTCTTTTTATGTAGTTATCTTCTTGATCTTCTAAGCTCGCTTGTATCGAAGCGAGACGATCTTCTACAGCACGACTAATTTCCTCACTAGTACGTTCTCTAGACAGTAGCCACGGATCAGTTAAGGGAGTAACACGGACCTCAATATCCTTGAGTGGGCCATGCTCATCTGATGCCCATAAATATTCTCTTGGTATGACGATTTTAGCTGGATCAGTTCCGCCAAAATGTTCTTTGCTCATACCTATTATGGTATCATATTGGATCAAAATATCTTTTTCTAAGATTGTTGGTTATTATCCGTTTCATTGTTTGTTCGTAGTATACTGAGATTATGTCCATCAACTGGCTCATCATATTTTTAGGCCTTGGGGCAATCTTACTTGAACTCTTTATCGGCATTGAGACGGGGTTTGACCTGGTATTAATTGGCGTTGCCCTCATGATCGGTGGGGGAATAGGGAACATAACCGGTAATCCGGTGATTGGAATCATTGTCACGGCCGTTCTTTCTTTTGCCTATATTTTCTTTGGGAGAGAATTTGTAAAATCCCGCCTGAAAGCAAAATCAAATAAAACAAACGTCGAATCGGTTATCGGCAAAACGGGTAGGGTAGAGAAGGATATTACTCCGTCAAGAGCTGGTCAGGTAAAAATTGGAACTGAGGTTTGGCGTGCTACCGCTGACCATAAAATAGTCGAAGGGACTAAGGTAACCGTCCAATCGGTTGATGGCGTTACCGCCCATGTGGTAGAATACAGATAACGTCATTGCGAACGAAGTGAAGCAATCTCATGCGTAACAAGATTGCCACGTCGCTTAAGCTCCTCGCAATGACAAACAATATGGAATCTTTCTTTTTCACTACTATTGCGATAATAGGCATTGTTGCCCTCTTTCGATCTCTTCGCATTGTCAATCAGTATGAAAAAGGAATAATACTTCGTCTGGGCCGCTATCTTGCAACCGCTGATCCGGGAATCACGTTTCTCATGCCGTTTCTGGACGGCATGACAAAAGTGGACATGCGCGAGCGCGTCATTAACGTGATCCCCCAGGAAGTTATCACGAAAGATAACGTATCAGTGGTCGTGGATGCAGTCATTTATTACAAAGTAACCGATCCCGTTAAAGCAGAGTTTGAAATCGAAGATTTTGATCTGGCAGCAACCACACTTGCACAGGCAAATTTACGCAATATCATCGGAGAAAAAACACTCGATGAAACATTGACCGCGCGTGATGTGATTAATGTAAACCTGCGTGACGTTCTCGATGAAGCAACGGATAATTGGGGTGTGAAAGTAACGCGCGTTGAGGTACAGAAGATTGATCCGCCTCAAGACATTGTTGACGCAATGAGCAAGCAGATGAAAGCAGAACGCGAAAAAAGAGCTACTATTTTAACGGCAGAAGCCATCAAACAAAGCAATATTCTTGAAGCTGAAGGTCGCCGTCAGCGGAACATACTTGATGCTGAAGGAGATGCAAAAGCGCGTATTTTACGGGCTGACGCAGAAGCGTTAGCAGTTCAGAGAGTCGCCGAGGCCGCTGAGAAATACTTTAAGGAACGCGCACAGCTTCTTAAGAAACTTGATGTATCACAGGAAGTGCTTTCTAAAGGAACAAAATGGATTCTCCCTGACAGCGCCGACTTAGTAAACGTCCTCAATCTATCAGAAGAAAAAATCCTGCCAATCAAGAAATAATTAATATAGAATAGTTTTCTATGTCGTACGTTTTTTAGTCTTTAATTTATATGGAAACAGGTGTATTTGGAAAACATGAGCCGCTCGATCAATCCACGCTAGCGATCGACGCAGAAGTTGGTGGAATTGAAGAGTTTGACTTCTCAGTGTTTCATAAAAATCCCCGCGGATGCGCATTAGCCACTCTGCGAGAGGCTTATGAAAAATTATGCCGTATCAATGATCCTCTTTTTGCAGAAGCAATAGGCCTAAATCTCGACGAACTGACATCGCTCCTTCCCCTTGAAGATGAAGAGGTCGAAGCACTTCCATCAATTCCATTCACTATAGGAGTAAGTGATGATGGGATACTTTTCCTGGACGAAGAATTGCAGAAGTCTGAACAACCGGAAGACAGCATCCTTGTCAGTTACTTAGTAGATCATTGTAACGCCCTTCAAACACTTGCAGCGGCTGAGGAAATAGCACCTGAAATTGATGAAGAACCAGGTGGGTCGTGTATCCTGCACGGCGTAAATTTACGTATCTTATCAGAAAAGTTCCGTGAAAATATTAATACTAAAATGTTGTCAGATGGTCAATTGCGAATAGGACCGGCACTCGCCATTGCACGCACTCTTGGATATACGTTTCCTTCCGAACAATTAGCAAATTTGACAGATAAATATTTTCATCTACCATTTAAAGATGGTCACAGTTATATAACACCAGAAGAATTGGCATGCGCTGTTGCTTTATTTGAAGCTCGAAGAAATGGAGGAATATCGAAACAAGATATTAAATTTGTTGAAGCGTTCTTAAGTAGAAAACCACTATCGTAACAGAGTATAAGCCGACATGAGTCGCTTGGTAATTCTCCCTACTTTCCCGTTTCCCACTATTTGATCATCTATTTC
>MGAO01000046.1:18329-37592 GCA_001788215.1 Candidatus Roizmanbacteria bacterium RIFCSPLOWO2_01_FULL_40_14
GCTCGTCGTACCTTCAAGGATGTGGCGGTGATGATTCAGATAGAGCACTTCGATCGCGTTCTCTTTTTTTGCTTCTGAAAGAACGTTTACTGCAGTTAAATAATTAAGAGATTTTGCCTGGGGAAATGCGCGCTCAAACTCCCGCGAAATAATCTTTACACCTTGTGTGTAATACGATTTTGGGTAATCGTGAGCTTTGGTAATTAAAACAGCAAACGTAGAATTTTCTGTTTTTTAAATACCATCCGGGCTGACGCCGCCGGAAACGACAATGCGGGCGATACATTCTCTAAACTCGCTTTTCTGTATTCCTTCAAGAATAATCTGTTCGATCTGCGATTTTGTCTTCGGAACAGTGATTCCTAACTGCTTAGCCGAACGGAACAGTCGGTCGACGTGTTCAGAAAGTTTAAACGGTTTCTTATGATACGTCCGTAGAAAATCAAATATGCCAAAACCGCGAATCACCGAAAGATCGAACAAGGAAATTTTCGCATCTTCCGTAGCTACCCATTGATTGTCAACATAATGAAGAACTTCTTTCATGTAGAAAATTAGTCGTGAAAAGGAAAAGATTCATTCGTATTCACATAACATAAAACACATAACATGGAACAAATTGTTACGTCTTCCAAGATTCATGATTTCTTCCGATGGAACTGGCTGTGTATCTTTTTCAACTGTGGATTGGTCACGTGCGTATAAATTTGCGTCGTGGCAATCGTCTTATGGCCGAGCATTTCCTGAATTGCCCGAAGGTCAGCGCCGGCAGATAGTAAATCTGTTGCAAAAGTATGCCGCAACCCATGAGGCGTAATATCTACCGGAATTTGTGTTTTTTTGACGTATTTTTTGACGATCCGTTGAATGGAACGCGGCGTCAGTCGTAAATCAGCATCATTCCTGCCGCTTGTTCTGATAAACAAAGCAGAGTCATCATCTGTTCTCGTTTCCAAATATTTCTCTATCCAATAAATTGCAGAATCTGAAAGAAATACCACCCGCGGCCGGCGCCCTTTTCCAATAACGCCAAATTCTTTCCGTTCAAAATTAATTTGATCGCGGTTTAACTTAACTAATTCCGAGACCCGCAACCCCGTTGAAAACAATACCTCCAGAATTGCTTTATCACGCGGATCTTCAGCAGAGCCGAGAAGCCGTTCGATCTGGTCACGATCAAGGAATTTTAATGAACGGCTTTCTCCCTTGGGAATGTCGAGCGATTCAGGTGCAATGGCCGGTATATTTTTTTTGGATAGATATTTTAAAAACGAACGCAGTGCAATAATATGGTAGCCTTGCGTAACCCGTTTTAATGTCAACCCTTTCTCATCAGCATACCGTGAAAGAAATAAGCGATAATTTCTGATTACTTCTTCATCAACGGCTCTCACTTCGGTCAGATCGGGATATCGCTTTGCCAAAAAATCTATAAACCGTTTTAGATAGTGGTGGTAGTTTCGAATCGTTAATTGTGAAACATTCCGTTCAACTTCTAAATATTCGAGAAAACGGCTAATAAGTTCAGATAGGGAAGAGGACATAGTTTTAGTATAAGGTATAAGGTATAAGGTATAACGTATTCTTAATATTGAACAATTGAATTAATTCAATACTAAATACTTTATACTTAATACATCATACAAACTTGTGCGACATTGTCAAGAGTAGAAAACCAACTAGGTATAATTGCCTTAATATGATAGAAAACGGCATATACAGAACGCCTTTTGGCAAAGAAAGAATCATTACAGATCCTCGAATGGCTTATGAACAATCACAGGCAAGAAGAAATTACTTTACGGAGATTAAACCTTTACTGTTTGATGAAATTGTGGCTTTTGTCCCCAGAGTTGCCGACCTTACACTCATTGGATCAGTTTTATACAACGCTTCTGATTATTTAAGCGACATTGATATTCTCGTTCTCTTTAATAATCGACTTACATACAATGAGCATACTGCATTGTTTACTATTGTTCCAACGCTTCAAACGCAACACAATCTCATATGTCAGTACCATCTCGATTTCTACTATAAGGAACCGCCATATCCATTGAGTCTCTTAGATAATCACCGTTATAAACATGAAGCACCATCATATGATCGTTTTATTCACCGGATTTGAACTCACGACGACTTTAAATACCCTTAAAACTCATTCTGAAATATAAATAGCTATATAGAGTCATATTCCACAGTTACGAATTATCCAGCGAAGCCCGATCACGCTTCGCGTGACGAATTTGTAAGTTTTACAAACTTTTTACTGGGCAAAAGTCGTTCTCTACCGATTCCAAAGTAGGGGAAGGGGATATGAAATCATCTACACACTAATTATAGCGTAAATGCGGCCTCTTTAGACCTATAATAGGAATTTGGATTGTTGAAACAATTAATTAAGAATTGGTAGAAGATACCTTAGCTATAGATTCATTATGCATAGTGAACAATAAATCTTTGCGCATTTAAAACGATATTTCAAACGGTAAGAAAACCACTTCTCCGAGAGTTGCAGAAGTACCATGTCGTAAAAGTATCATTGTGCGACAATATATTTCCCGCTGTCCCTGCTGAGATAGAGGGTTTTTAGTACCATCTACAACAAGTACGTAAATTTAATTCAAAACTTGTGTTTATAATCGATACACATATTTCAAGACACTCTCTCGCCTATAAGGTCAGCCCCTCTTCTGCACCACTTAGCAGTCTATGTCGCAGTTTGTTAGAAAGAGCAATTTTAGAGCATAATGACGCTATAACTTTGCATTTTTGAGGCTAAATTTGCTGAGAACTACTATATCTTCCCTTACGGAGTGTTGAATTAGACTGTATTAATAGGTTAAAACTATTTTTTTGAGGCTCGCTAGCGACGGAATTACGTAAGAAAACGTGAAAAGTTGTTGAATATACTATAGGACTTTACTATATCAAACTATACTATAGGCTTTTCGGTTACCTTACTCTCCCACTCCTCTTCCCTACCTCACTATAAAGAACCTAAAATCCAAAGATCCTAAGAACCAAATAGAAATCGTAAATGTTTTTGTATTTTATTAGGTTCTTAGATTCTTTGATTCTTTGGATCTTAATGCTTACCGATATCGCGTAGTAATTAATATGAGTACTGTTACGATAGCTACTACTTGAACATACTCAATGATATTCTGTTTAAACAAACGCTTTGCGAAATAATGCTGACAGATACCAATCAGTGCATAAGAAATAGTAGTTAAAAAAATGCTAATAATAATGGGCTTCAACGGCCAGAATGAAATCATATATCCCACTTCTGATAAGAGCAACGCGACAAAGATACTATATATAAGTACCGTACGGTCGATCGTCTCATCAAGCTTTATCGACCAGAGCGATTGTAAAACAAGTGGCATGGTGATAAGCGCCACGAGTCCTATATTGATATACGACTCAAGACGCAGTGAATAGAGCGTATTGAGCAACAGAAAAATCGTCACCAGCGTCACCAGAAAACCAACAGCATGTGCTACCCGCAGCAATTGAATCGAACGATTAACTGCAACACTATAAATATTTTCAACCAATAAAATTGCATATATCCCGACCGCATAGAGAGTCGCGACCGGCAATCTGGTCAACCATCGTACCGGAAGAAGAAAATAAAACAATCCTACTGCCGCCGTAAATAACGTCGGTAGCGCCAGAAGGGTCACCCACTTAATCCCCTTCATTTGTTCTCTCAATCCCAACGCAGATATGGCATAGGTAGAAACGGTCAAAAAAAGAAGCGTCCAGTATCGAGTGGATTCGGCTATGAGTTGTGCTGCTACTAAGCCTCCCGTTAATACCACCGTTATCAGAACAAATTCTTTTCGTTTGGACAGCGTAACCGAAGTTATTTTATTAAGTAAGGATTGTAGAATCATGAAACAATTTTTAACTGATTGAGACAATATCAACATTTGCATATACTTTCTGTACATCATCAAGTTCTTCCAGCTCTTCAACTAATGCAATAATTTTTTGTACTTTTTGTTCGCCAGAGACCGGCACGGTTGTCGTCGGCCGGTGTATCAAGTCTGCTTCTATTATATGCGCATGAGATTCTTCAAGCTGAGTTTTAATTCGATGAAGATCATCTCGATTGGTATATATTTCGTATGCATCCTCTTCCGTTTCAACATCTATTGCTCCTGCTTCAACGGCTACATTAAATAGTTCTTCCTCGCCCATACTATCTTTTGATACCACAATAAGTCCCTGCTCTTTAAATAAATATGAAACGCTTCCCGGAGCGCCTAATGATCCCCCTCCTCTATCAAGGATATGTTTCACTTGTGAAGAAGTTCTCTGTTTATTATCCGTTGCCGTTTCAATAAGAAGAGCCACTCCTTCGGGACCATATCCTTCATAGACGATTTGTTGAAACTGATCACCCTCACTTCCCTTTCCTGCACCGCGATCAATTGCCCGCTGCATATTTTCTTTTGGCATATTGGATTGCTTTGCACGGTCCATCGCCAGACGCAGTTTAAAATTTGATGCTGGATCGGTCACACCGCTGCCTTCGCGAATTGCAAGCGTAATCGCCCGGGCAAGCTTGGTAAACAGTTGACCGCGCTTTTTATCCTCAACTCCTTTTTGCCGCTTAATAGTACTCCATTTAGAATGTCCTGACATAATTTATTTAACCATTATACCAAACAAGCTACAAAACTCCCTACATTATAGTTTGAACCTTGACAAACCTATATGAACCTGTCTATACTCTCACATTATGGCGTCGCTTGAAGAAAAAGCTATTCAGGCAGCACTGTCCGGCGCGTGGCATGATGCAGTTTTACTAAACGAACAGTATCTGTTAGAACACCCTAATCATATTGATGCGATGAATCGCCTTGCATATGCGTATTCGCAATCGGGGCGATATGATGATGCGTGTAAAATATACGAAAAAATACTCTTAACGGAGCCATACAATCCTATCGCTCAAAAAAACCTCTCTCGCTGCAAATACTACAGTCGTAATCCGGTTGAAGATACGGCAACAATAAATACTCAGTCAAAAGTTCATATTTCTCCGTCATTGTTTGTATCTGATGCACAAAAGACACGCATTGTTCACCTGGTTAATCCGGCACCCCATACTGTTTTAAGAACTATCTGCGTCGGAGAAATTGTTTTTCCCTATCGGAAAGGCTTTGAGCTTCATATCAGAAATAGTGATGAAATGTATTTAGGCACACTCCCCGATGACGTAGGACGAAAACTGATGGCGCTTTTCAATCGCGAAGATTCCTGTGAATGCTTCGTAAAAGATATCCAGGAAAGCACGATAACCATTTTTATCAAATGGCAAGAATAACTTGAATATCAAATCTTCCTGACTCTTGATCTACTTGTATCGGACAGTCAAGAATGGAAATGAGACGTGAAATACTCACCGAGTCGACTACATTCGGCGATCCTGTAATACGAATCATGCAGTTTTCTTCTATCGGTTCACCATCCCAGTTTGCTATATCAACCACACGGTATCCTATATTTTCAAGCATCCGTGCATAACTATTTGCAAGTCCGGGTGTTTCGGAAGCATTAAATATGCCAACGGTCATATTTTCATCTCGTAATGTACGTTCCCAAAACAATTCACCAAAGTAAAAGTCAATTTTGACCGGGTTGAGTTTTTCAATTTCTACTCCATCGACCCTTTTTTCTGAAACGGTAATGGGATATTCACTAAGATTAATATTATGTCGTTCTATTTCATTATTATTGGCAAGCTGCCACACAAGAACCTGATCCCAATAAGACATACGCTGCTTGGAAGCTTCAATAGGAATTCCGATAAGAGACGAAACACTCTCGATAAGCAGTTCATCTCCCCGCCGTTCGCTACGGCTTAACTCAAGTACATCTTTCACCCGATAATAGCCATATCCTCCCGACACATTGATATAAACGTCTGGCGGTATGGTTATGGATATAATAGAGCTATTATCTGAAGGATAAGAAGTAAGCGTTAAGGAATGGCTATCAAACACCGTAAACCGCCCTTTGTAATCCCACTCTTTTGAGAGAGGATTTCGGTTATAGAACGTATACCCGGCGAATCCGACGACCAGTACAATAAGTATACTTATAAATAGAACGGTTATGCTTATCCGCTTTTTATGAGCTGCGGTTTTGACTTTTGACATGTGAGTTTTGAGATCTATTTGGAAATTTCCAATCTATTATTAATATGATCAATGTGTTTTTCTTTCTCTTCTAAATATGCTTGCTTATGGAGACCAAATCGAGAAATCATATGTGAAGCATACCGTGCCCCCAAATAATGCGGCATCAAGACATAGGTTGCCCCTTCCTGATAGAGTGTTTGTGCCTGTTGGATAGTTTGGGCAATGATAATACTAATAGCTCGTTTATTCGAACGTGTTATTTTTCGTGTCAATAATACATTCGTTTTATGATCAGGAATTGTTGATAACACCAGTTTTGTCTTTGAAAGATTCAGCTCTTCTAAAAACTCGACGTCTTCCGCATCTCCAAACCGATATGGAATATTCTGCTCGGCAAGTCGTTGTACTGACGTAGGATTATAGTCGACAACAATGTAAGATACATTCATTTTCGAAAAAATTTTGATAAAATCAGCCCCGACACGATCGTATCCAAACAAGATACAATCAAATTCTTGTCCGTTGCTTCCCGGTTCTTTTTTCTTTTCAGGTAATAATTGCAGTCTCTTGAGTAATCCTTCAACATGTGGATAAATTCTTTCTGAGTATAAAATGAAGTAGGTCGATCCTGTTATAGTAATCAATCCTACCATGGTAATAAGAGATAAAATATCACGCGAAATATGACCCAAACTAAACCCGAGCGATGCAAGAATGAGTGAAAATTCACTTATTTGTGCAACCGTGAGTCCTGCCATAAAGCTCGTTCTTCTTTTAAATCCTAAGAGGTTGAGTAACAGTATAAGGATAACGGGATTGCCGATAAGAACAAATACCGAAAAAAGGAGCGTTGGTATGATGAGTTCTATTACTTTATCCAACACCATTTGTGACCCCAGCAATATAAAAAACAGCACAATAAAGAAATCTCGTAAAGGGCGCAATCGTGAGCCAATCTCATACGCATACGGTGTTACCGAAAGGGTCACTCCTGCAATAAGAGCACCTATTTCGAGTGAAAAACCGATTTGGTATAACGTGACTGCTAATCCGAGTCCCCATGCTAACGAAAATAAGAATAGTAATTCCTGAGATTTTGCGACAAATTTAAAGAGTGAGGGTATCACATACGCTGATACTAAATAAAGACTGCATAGTACAATGAGTAATTTCACCACGAGGAATAAAATTAATATAGTAAGATTGGCGTCTCCCGCTGTAGAAAAAGTAGATATAAAAAGGAGAATAAGTGATGCGATAAGATCTTGAATAATTAAAAAGCCGATTGCAATCCTTCCATACAGTTTATTTAAATCTCCCCGATCGGAAAGCAGTTTGAGAATGATAATAGTACTGCTCAGCGTTAGAGCAATGGAAAGATATATAGCAGCAATGCGCTCTATACCTAACAGAAGGGCAATGCTGAAACCGATTGCCGATGTTACGAGCACCTGTCCGACGCCGGTTACGAGAGAAACTTTTCCCAGCTCTTTAATAACCTGAGGGTTTAAGTTTAGTCCAACGATAAATAATAATACGGTTATCCCAATTTTTGAAAAAAGTTCTACCTGATCTGTTGACTGAAGAATGTTCAGCGTGTACGGACCAACGATAATACCCGTCAAAATGTATCCGACGACAAGAGGCTGACGCAGCAGCCGCATAATGAGTGAAATGAACGCCGCAATAGCGACAATTATCGTTATTTCAGTAAATATATTCATGGGCAGATATCAGCCTGCAAGTTTATCCAATATTTCTTTCAATTCTTCCGTCAGATTACTTTCAATGAGAACCCACTCCCCGCTTACTGGTTGTTTGAAACGCACTTTTGACGCATGCAAAAATAATCTTGGACACCAAGTTCGCGCTTGTCGTGACCTCTTTCTCCCGGAATAAAACAAATCTCCAACGACGGGATGGCCGATGTACTGTAAGTGTACGCGAATTTGATGGGTGCGTCCAGTTTCAATCTTAAGATTAAGAAGTGAATACCGATCTTTTTGACGCGTGTAAGAGTGTGTAACCGTATAATGGGTCACGGCACGTTTTCCTCCCGGCACAATACCAAAGAAACCGTGACGCCAAGCCAGGCGCCCGATGGGAGCACGTATCGTTCCTGATTTAGGTACCATTTCACCATGAACTAATGCCGTATATTCTTTTTCTACCGCGCGACTTTTGAACTGCGACAAAAGATTTTCAAGCGCGGAAGAATGTTTTGCTAGTAACAGAATGCCAGATGTTTCTTTATCTAATCGGTGAACTACACCAGAACGTTCTCTAAATAGTGTTTCCAACTCCTGAGAAACATTCTTAAATCTTAAATCATGAATCTTAAATCTTTCTTCTGCCCAATCCTGTACGGTCTCCCCTTTTACACTTTGTGCGCGATTAACAACTAATCCTGACGGTTTATCTATGATAAGTACATCATCATCTTCGTATAAAATAGAAATTGGTAGTGATGGTATCATGCCGTACGCTTTAATTTTTTTAAAAGACGCGAGATGGATGTGATGTCGCGATTTGGATTTCTACCCAATCGGTAATACAAGACAACAAATGAAGTGATGCCTATGACTAAGCTCACCCATTGATCGAGACTGAGTCTGTAATAGAGTACACGCTCTTTAAAAAAATCGACGAATACTACCGTAACCGCAAACAGTAATGCTATAGAAAGTCCCACACTTCCGGGCGTCTTATGAAACCAATCTTCACGCTGATGTCCGTTTCGAAAAGCGACATACGGTGATAAAAATGCTAACAGTACGAGTAACTTATAGAGTGTAACCGGATGTGTAGCTGCTGATACTCCGGAAACAATACCCGCTTCTGATCCTGCAAGAAATCCGCCAAACAATCCAATAATTGCTCCTATCCAAAAAGCGAATCCGACAAAATCTACCATCTCCCAAAATTTAAGATCCCGCCGTTGGCGGGATTGATACCAAAGAACAAAAAGTATGCCTACGGCACCGCCGAAGAGATAAAATCCTGGGGTAACCCAGAATGCGATCCACCGAAGCAGATGAAATGAAAATTCATTAAAATGAATGAGAATATAGCTCATTCGAGCACCTCCAATCGCGGCAAGAATCATGAAGATGATTGTGTCGAATAGTTCACTTTCTGAATATAGTTTTTCTTTTGCCTGTTTCCAAATAACAAATATGGAAACCAGAACAGCAAGTGTGGTGAAGAAAAAAAGCGTGGGCAACATAGTTTGAAATTATGCTCTCGATATATACTCACCGGTACGCGTATCGACAATTATTTTATCTCCTTCTTTTATAAACATGGGCGTCTTGACTTTGACATTATTTTCAAGCACTACTTCTTTCGTCGATGCATTTGCACTATTTCCCCGTGCATCCGGCGGGGCTTCCTTAACCGAATATTCTGCTTTGATCGGCAACGTGACTCCGATTGGTTCGTTTTCATATATGAGAATACGCACATCCATACCTTTTTTCAAATAGTTTCCTTGTTCTCCGACTTTCTCGCGTGGTATTTCGGTTCTCTCTTCATCGGTATCAAACACGTAATCCGTATTCGTGCGGTATAAAAAAGTTCCTTCTTTCTGATCCAACTCTGCTTCCTCGACCCGCTTGCTTGAAATATAAGTTTTAGCTACCATTGCACCGGTCAGTAAATTGCGTACCCGTACGCGCACGGTTGCATTACCCCGTCCCATCTTGGTATGTTCATATGAAAGTACTTCAAAGGGAGTTTCTTCCTCTTGAAAATACATGCCGTGTCTGAGTTCTGTTACATTCAACATAAGTGTATTAGTATATCATGAAAAGTCTTAATTGACTGAAAAAGACGCATATGCTACGCTGATCACAAGATAGCGAATCCCGCCGTCGGCGGGAGAAGCGATACCAATTCGCGAAGGGAGGTACCAGACGGTACTTCCCGAAGCGCACAAGGCGTGCAAAAAACCATGTGCGTAAGCGCATGGTTTTTTATACTAAAATGAAATTGAAACAGAGATCGATTTATTTATTTCTTACTCTCGCAGTAAGTCTTGCCGCTCTCATCGTAACCGTACAACTTTCTGATCGATCACAGGATATCCGTGAACGTGCAGCATCTGCAGATGACCCAACGATTTCTCTTACCGCAAGTAGTGGCTCAGTGCAATTTGGTCAGAACGTCGATATTTCTGTTGTTATAACCAATACGGCAGCAAAAAGGATTGTGGGGACTGATGTCAGTATAAATTTCGACCGGACGCGTTTGATACTCACCGGCATAACGCCCGTCACCACTCACAATTTAAAAACATTTGTTCCTTTGAATGCGAATAATGTCTTTGACGGGTCGTCGAGTTCATCGATAGTAACTTCAGCCAATTCTACCGGAACACTCATCTTTGGTGCAGTTGCCTATAATCAGTCAAACAACACGGTACTGAGTCCTCAAACAGCGTCATTTACGTTGGCAACGTTGCACTTTACCGCAAAATCGCTATCGGGACCCGCAAATCTTAGTTTTAATGCTATAGCAAATAGTACGATAGATACCAATATAGTAGTTGAAAATGTTTCAACAGATAGCCTCCGATCAGCAACGGGAATTGGCGTAACACTTGTCGCACCACCCACAATAACTTTTACTCCTACTCCTACTCTTTCTTCATCATGCCCTTCGCTTATTTCACCGGGTGATGCTGTAGCAATTTACAGTAATCCAACATTTATATGGAGTGCCTGTCTCGGTACAAACGTTAAGTATAACCTTAAAATAACTACCGGCACCCAGTCTGTGTATAGCGTATCTATTACGCAGACGAGCTATACAATTACTAATCAGATACCATGGGTGAATAATACCGTATATTCATGGACTGTAAAAGTATGTCCCAATGCAGACTGTGTAGGAGGATTTCCAAGCCCAGCAAGAACATTTACCTATAATCCCACGCCTACAAATACACCAATTCCGACTTCCACATCGACACCTACGCCGATACCACCAACTGCTACCCGGATTCCGACACCTACGTGTGTACCAGTACCTCCTCCCACAAATCTCCAACCTCAGGGTACGATCACTCCTGGTCTGAGATATATCAGCTGGAATATGTCTACACCGGGAAGCAGATACCTCTTGCGCGTCAATGACATTGCTGATGGTTGGACCTGTTATCCTGCAACAGGCAATGACGTATGTACCGGTGAACACAATAATGTAAATTACCAATATAACTTTCTTGTCGGACATACGTATGATATCTGGGTTCATAGTACCGACTGTGGCTACATAAGTCCGATAGTATCTACAAGGGTCACTGTCGCAGCTCCCACGGCAACGCCGACCCGCACGCCGACGCCGATTCCGCCGACTGCAACGCCAACCAGAACTCCAACACCCATTCTACCAACACTCACGAGGACGCCGACCACGATTCCAACGAATACGGTTATTCCAACTGCCACGAGAACACCCACACCAACCTCGTTCCCTTGTTCGGCAGGAGCACAAGGAAACCTCGACTGCAGTCTTAATGCCTGTATTGATACGGGAGATTTTGAACTCTTCAGACAAGCATTCGGAAAACAAGTGAGCTCGCTGAATACTCCTGCAGGACAACATACACCCAATTTATTGCAGGATAGTTCACTTATCATCGACACGGGTGACTATGGGGTATTTAGTCTGAACTTTGGAATATGTCAATAATCGACCTGATAACTTTATCATATGAAAAATAATCAGTTAAGGACCATATTTATTATAGCTATACTTGTAGCAGGATTAGTGTTTGCATTATATATTTCCCGGCGCCCGCAAATTATTGATAAGCGTGCACTGGGAACATCTGAAGTTGATTTGGTCCTGGTACCCACAAGCGGGGCTATTACCCGCGGGAATCTATTTAGCGTTGATGTTGCTATGAAAAAAACTGCATCACGACCTATACAAGTTAGCGGTGCTGAATCAAATCTCACCGTGAGTAGCAATCTTACTGTCAACACGGTTGTCTGTCTTGCACCGTTTGATGGATTAAAAGTCACCACAATTAACGGTCAACAAATATCTATCCTTTGTACCATACCGGTTAATGACAGCAGTAAACCACCTCAGACTTTAGCTACCTCAAATATGCCCTTTGCCCGTATTACGTTGACTGTTCCCTCATCGGCGCCTACCGGTTCAACCGCAACCATACAGTTTACAAAAACAAGAGTCACGGAAGCAGGTCTCCCCGGACAATCTCCCGATGTTTCAACGGGAGGTACCAATGGGAGCTATTTAATTGTCAATCCAACAGCAACACCGACTCCTACAGCAATTCCTACAAACACACCAACACCAATACCAACCAGAACTCCAACACCGACAGCAACTCGTACACCAACACCAATACCTACCAACACGCCGACACCATTACCAACAAATACCCCCACTCCAACGAGAACACCAACGCCAATGCCAACCAGAACTCCAACCCCTACTTCTATCCCCTGTCCGAGAGGGTCATATGGTAATCTTGACTGCAGTTTAAATGGTTGTATTGATACGGCCGATTTTGAACTTTTCAGACAGGCATTCGGAAAAGCAGTAAGTACATTAGTAATACCGCTGGGACAACACACACCAGATTTGTTACTAGATAGTTCAGCCATTATAGATACCGGAGACTTTGGAGTGTTTAGTAATAATTTTGGAATGTGTTATTAGCAGACTTGATAATCTTGTAATTTAATGTCAAGATAAGGAAAACAACAATCAATGAAAAATAGGAAAAACCAATCATTTATTAAGAAATATCTTTTGTGGATCACACTTCTTTTGGTTCTTTTGATTCCCCTTTTTTTCTTGCGTCAACTCACGGAGGAACAGCAAATCGTTGAGCGGGAAGCCGCAGGCTCCGGAGAAGTACGAATGCATATTCAACCAACGAACATCACGGTCAACCCAGGACAACATTATGAAACTAACATAGTACTCACAAAAACGGTAGATCGTACTATAATAATCAGTGGGGCTCAGGCAGTGTTGACTTTTGATACGCCGCTTTCCGTCGTTTCTGAACAAGATATTTCCTGCGGTCCGCAGTTTAATGGCCTCGTTTTTAAACAAATAAGTGGTCAATCGGTCACCATCATGTGTACGGTGAATCCGGGAGCAAGTAATTTCATCAATCTTACTTCAGCAGACGTGATACTCGCTACTGTTATGGTAACCGTAAATAATACTGCCGGACAAGATGCTTCGATACAATTTACGGCAACCCGAGTCACCGAAGCAAATGATACCAATCTAGTCCCTGACGTATCAACGGCTGGAGAAACGGCCACGTACACCATCAGTAATAGTCAAGCAACGGCAACACCAACCGGTGGACCGACTTCAACAACTGTCCCCTCCACACCAACTCCCAGTCCAACCGTGATTCAGGATACGCCAACAGCTACTCCGACGGTAACGTTTAATTGCGAAAATCAAAAAATACACGGAGATTATAATTGTGATATTGAGGTCAACGATAAAGATTTTTCAGATTGGTGGGGAGATTTTATTGGAAAATTAACGACTCTTAAATTTTTTGAGTACTGGAGAAGAGTTTTCTTTTAAGAATTTATCTTTCTACCCGAATAAATCCTGAGCAAGGCAAAACAGTTACACCCTTTTTCACGAGTTCATCCATGAATATATTCATACCGATTGAATCGGAAGCCATATGTCCGGTGACTACCAGATTTATATGATGTTTTTTTGCTTCTTTTCGGTGCTCTTCAGAAATATGCATGCCAATCACGGTGCCGACTCCAACGTGTGATAATCGTTCATAGATTTCTTTTGCACCCTCCGTTCCCCCAGTAAATTCAACAACGCGTACTTTACCGGCGCGTGAGCGTGGCGTTCCCGCGAATATAACCGGTCCGGCTTTATCTTTGAGTGCCATTTTTAGTTCGGGTACCTTATAAAGTTCATCCATAACGTCGGCTACGGTATCCAAATCGGTGTGTTCTAATCGATCAGCTAAATACTTCCAGCCAATGTTATCAGTCGGCGTATGCATACACATGAGGGGTATGTTTAATAGCCGCGCGGCGTCGATTGACTGATGATGGTTCAGCGGAGCAAATCTGCGGTATACTTCTCCGATGCGATTTCTCATAAGATTTTCCGCAACATTGATAGGAATACCATATGTTTCGAGCATATCAATTTGTAATTCCATAACCTCGTCTAAAGCCGCAAGCGCCCGACCGGACGGATGATGGGAAATGACCAGATCAATTCCCTCCCCTTTTTCATTGAGACGATCGGCTAAAACCATTTCGCCGACATGAATATCAATACCCACGAGCACTTTATCAACAACGATTGTAGGATCCCCAAAAAGTATACGCGTGTCAGAATAGGGATTTTTGAGTGATTCCTGATCAAAATAGTCCTGCTCCTTTTTCGGAAGAGTTTTATATTCCTTTTTAATTCGATCAAGTGCCCGTATAACACCCGCTTCTCCACGGGGATCATACGCAATTCCTTTTTTAATAGCCAATTGATAAATATCCTGGATAGTCATAAAAATGTGCCACGGGAGAGACTCGAACTCTCACGGAGTGTTAGCCCCACTGGTTTTTGACGCGCCAAGAAATTGTGCCCGCGAGAGGAGTCGAACCTCTATGATATTGCTATCACAGGTTTCTGACCCGCCATAAGTGCCAGGGGTGGGAATCGAACCCACACGGTGCGTTAACACCACGAGTTTTTGAGACTCGCCTGTCTACCAGTTTCAGCACCCTGGCATATTCGGCGGGTGCCATTCCGCCACGCGGGCAAATTTGGGTGGGTACCGTTCCAGCACCGCAGCAATAAATATTTTCAATCTATTATAATTTCTTATAGTTGTCATCCTCGGGCTTGACCGGAGGTTCCATAAAATTATTTATATGGATTCCGGCTCGGTGGCCGGAATGACGGAACGTTATATAGTATATCATTCGAGTCCGACTCGCTTCAAACGTTCATGGTATTTTCTCAGAATCCACTTTCGCGCATCCTTTGGATGAAAGCGAAGATAACCATGTTTGATTATCTCATTGGTTCTGCGGCGTTTCATATAGCTAAGTTGAAGAGATTGTAAAATATATTCTATAAATTGTAGTGGCCCACCTTGGTGGAATGGTCCAGCATCAACCAAAGGCTGATCCGCCTCTGGCGGAAGCTGGACCACTACATGAGGGAGATATTTAATTATCCATCGGTTTGACTCCCAAAATCTCTCCGCAGTTTCTTCTTTTTCCCATAAAATCTTCACCCGTGCCACTTCATTTGCTGAAAACAAATCGCGTTCTTTTGAAGGAACTGATATATGATCTTCATCCAGAAACATGTTAAAACAAAGCATGTCCTTTAGATCTGAAGCATTTGGCCTTCGACGAACTCCCCATATCTCGGCTAATAGAATAGTCAAAAATCTGGTTGTCCATATCCATCCGCGCGAGGTGACGATCATCAGGTCAATATCATCATCTTGTTTTGCGTTTCCGGCGGCCACGGCCCCCGTTATTGCAATTAATTTAATCGTTGGAATTAGTTTAAATATCCTGCTTAATTGTTTTGCTTTTTGTAATTTTAATTGAGAATACTTTTCCCGTTTCCTGCGAATTTCAATAATCCTTTCCCGACCTTGCAGAAAATAGAAACCGTGTTTGTTTTGTATGTCGTCCTCCGGCTTGACCGGAGGATCCATAAAATGACCAGAAACTTGGAATGTCCATAGTTCTTCTTTTGTTAAGGGATAATCAAAAATATCTGAATAGCAGAGTGTACGCAAAAGGCTTTCCTCACGAGGTGTCATGCAACAATGGTATCACAAACTATTTACTCTCAACATTATATTCTACGAGCACCTGTTGTATACCCTGCAGAGCAGTCTCCCATGCACCAGTGGATGAGGATCCCTGATTGACTGCGTTTACTGCGTCTTTTAGGTAAGAAATAATTTTATCGTTAATACCGTTGTCTTGTGTTCTCGAAGCCATATACCATGAGTGCATGTAGGGAGCTTGCTCTGCAATCGGCGCCAGGTATTCACTAGATGCCAACTGATTGTGCAAATCTATTCGTGCATATGGCTCTCCGAATGATCGTGATTCTAGCTTACTTGCTTCTGCATATAATTTACTCATAGTTTCTTTTTCCGATAGATACTTAACAAATTCAAATGCCTCATCTTTATGAGTTGACTGGCTGGAAACACCCTCCACCCAATAGGTTCCCCATCCCACGGGAGTTGCTCCGGCAAGCTGAGGTACGGTGGCAGTAGCAAAATTCAAATCCGGGTTAATGGACTTTATGATATCTACTTGCCAAGAAGGTGCAAATACCATAGCAACCTGTCCAGATGCAAAAGCGACTATTGAATTATCTTGGTTAGCATCCCAGATATTATTGGGCGGCATTGCAAATAATGAATAAAATTCAAGTGCTTGATTAGCGGCGGGAGATGACAAATTTGAAAACGTAACGCCGTTTTGAAACATAATCAATCCTAAAATGTCAGAAAAATGTTCGACATTGTCTGCAGTACCCATTGCAGCACCGGCTGTCATAATTTGTCCTACTTCATTTTTTATCGTCAATTGATCTGCAATCGTTGAAAATTCCTCCCATGTCTTAGGAGGTGATACTCCCGCCGACTCAAACATAGCAACGTTGTAATAGAGCATCAGCATGTCTATACCGTATGGAATACCAACGAGCTGATCATCTTTGGTAAGGTCCTGTACCACGCCCGATGGAAATAGTTTGCTTGCTTGGTCAGTACTTATCACTGAGTTAGGGACGGCAGCCAAATCGGATGTCAGCATGGGTACCCACGTATTATGAAATCTAAATATGTCAGGTCCTTCTTTCCGTTGAATAGCCGCCTGGAGACGCTCCCGATATTGAATGGGTGAATGTTGTTCATATACTATATGTACATTTGGGTGTTGTCTCTCGTAGTCAGAAATTACGGTTTGCATCACATCTTTTGATTCCCACAGTCCCCAATACGTTAATGCAATTTCTTCTCCGCCATTTTCTCCCGATCCGCCTCTTAAAAAAGCCATAATTCCCAAGACGATACCCACGAGAATTAAGAGTCCCAGACCGGCAATAATAATCATACGGATAGGTAATCCACTCATCGGAGGCGGCGGCACTGCTCCACTACCGGATGGATCTTCGGGCGGCGGCTCGTACGGCTGAACATTCAGATCCGTCGGTGATACATTCTCAACGGTCTGTCCGGTACCTAACTCTTCAGGTGGTATTTGTTGATCTGCCATAGGCTTTGATATAATTCAATCATATCTTTAAACATGAAAACGGTCAAGAAAGGAGTGCTGATTGCACTCGGTGCTATTTTTGGAATTTTTGTCATACTGGGTGTCGCCTATGCCCATTTTGAATATCGCTATACAAACCGCGTATATCCCGGTGTGACGATCGACATGTACGATGTGAGCGGCATGACGAGCCAAGACATTCAAAATATTTACCAGCAAAAAAGCGAACCCCTTTCAAAAACGACGTTAACACTCTCTGCAGAAAGCAATATCGCTACTTTTTCAGGAACACAACTTGGGATTTCGTATAATACTGATCTTGCCATTAAACAGGCCATGGCCACCGGACGTGCTGGTTCTTTCATGAGCGACGTGATATTTCGACTCACATCTTTTTTATTGACGCTGTCTGAATTTCCATCGCAGAAAATTATTGTTAAACTTAACTCTACTCTGCTCTATAACAGTGAAATTATTGACGAAACACTTACGCAGTTTGCAGAGCAAGTGTATGTCTCTCCTATCGAGCCTCAATTTGAATTCAATGAACAGACCAACCGGGTACTGACGTTTGCTCTGGGAGCTAATGGAAAGGCTCTTGACCGTAAAAACGGGCATAAAATGATAGATGAAGCAATCAAATCTCACCGGGGTGAACAGATAAGTCTGCAAATTCCTATCAATATCACTTCTCCCAAGTCTAAAGTATTGGATACTGACAATCTCGGTATTGTTGAGCTGCTTGCAGAAGGTATCTCTTACTATAAGGGCTCTATTCCGGGAAGAATTCATAATGTTGCGCTGGCCGCTTCCCGCGTGTCCGGAATATTGGTTGCGCCCGGAGAGATTTTTTCATTCAATGAAGCGGTTGGTGATATTTCTGCAGCAACCGGATACAAATCGGCCTATATCATCAAAAATGGACGAACGATTTTAGGCGATGGCGGTGGCGTATGTCAGGTATCAACCACGGTGTTTCGCGCCGCGCTGAATGCAGGTCTTGAGATTGTTGATAGAACCCCTCATTCATATCGAGTCGCCTATTATGAGCAGGGTGGATTTAAGCCGGGACTCGACGCAACGGTTTATTCTCCAAGTGTAGATTTAAAAATACGCAACAACACGGATAACTATGTATTGCTCCAGTCAGAAATGGATAAAGAAAACTATAAGCTTACCTATAAAATTTATGGCAGGAAAGACGGACGAAATGTCGAGATTAGCGACATTCGCATCCTTGATCAAACACCACCGCCTCCCCCACTCTATCAGGAAGATCCGACGCTTACAGCGGGGCAAATTAACCAGGTAGATTGGGCGGCTAGCGGTGCAAAAACAACATTTGATTATAAAGTTACTAAAAACGGGGAAGTTCTGGGAGCAAAGACATTTAAGTCAACCTTCCAACCTTGGCAGTCAGTGTATTTGTATGGTCCTGGAACTGCGGTTCCGTCACCGGAGATTCCTCAACAGTAGGAATTATCACTTACTGTTCGAGCGTAGCGAGAACTCCTCAGTAACTTAAAATAATATGAAGAAAGTACTTGTCGGCGGATGCTTTGACCTCATTCATTACGGACACATTGTTTTTTTGAAAGAAGCCAGGAAACAGGGTGATTATCTTATCGTGGCGCTAGAATCAGATGACAATGTCAAAAAGTACAAGGGCGAAAACCGTCCGGTTCATAAACAATCCGAACGCGCCGAAATGTTACGAAGTTTGAGGATGGTCGATGAGGTGATTGAATTACCACCAATGAATAGCGACAAAGAATATTTTGATTTAGTAAAACATGTCC
>MGAO01000047.1:0-1715 GCA_001788215.1 Candidatus Roizmanbacteria bacterium RIFCSPLOWO2_01_FULL_40_14
TATATCGTAATTTCAAGTTTTCAAATATTTTCACATCTAATTTTATCATCATTTATTGTAGTTGCGCGATCTTATCGCGCCCATTTCTCAAGCGACATAAGATGTCGCTTGTCTGGTAATCTACATGGTTCATGGTTTTTTTAAGATAGCCTTATAAATGGTAAAAAACAATACTCCGAGCAAGTAGTAGAAAACGATAATTAATAACGGCGCATAAAAACTATCAAAGTATAAATCATTTTCTAAGTATTTGTAAGGATAAGGAAGCATATCGATTAGGATATTTATTGGTAGAAGTACTAGACTCAATAGCATTGTACCTGGACTCCCGCATCCAAAAAACCCACACGATTCCATAAAACCTGTTAAAGCTAGCAGACCTCCAATAATATACAGAATTAAGAATGCTCCTGAAAATTTCAATCCCTTTATGATTGGAGATTCATATCTAGTTAAATTGTATTTATTCATCCTATTTATAAACTTACTATGAATAGTATAGCTTTGAACTGGTAGCGTTAGAACTTATCTTTCTCATTACTTTAGTGTATATTATTTGCCTTTGTTCAGATTTATTAGATAAAGATTTTTTACTCTAGTGCGTTCATGCTTTATTGACTGTAAATACTCAACAATCTCCTCCGGATATATCGGCCGGCCGTCGTATTTTAATAACCTTTTTTCAATTTTAATACCCGTTTCCTGCCGAATCAGCTGTCCGAACTGTGCTTGTGAATTATTTTCGATAAGAACCAACTGCTTTTCTTTCTCCAATATTTCCTTAACTCTATCTCCGTCCATCGGCCACATGTGGGTGAAATGAATAAGCTTGATTTTTTTGTCGTTAACCTTCCAGTCCCGATAGACAAGTGCTTCAAGGACAGGCAATTTGGTCGTTCCCCATGCTACAATGGCTACATCTGCCTCGTCATATCCGTATGTTTTTGGCATTTGAAAATCATCTCGTAAATACGTAGTTTGCTTTCGAAACCGCTTGTTCACCTGCATAATTCTCACTGCCGCATCTTCCGTTGTATGTCCATCGGGAATATGTTCATATGAGTTTACCTGAAAATGAAATCCGGGAGTCCCCGGAATGATGCGGGGAGATATACCGTCTTCGCTATCTTTATAACGCTGATACTCCTGCAACTTACCGCCTTGTTCGGGATGTAATTCTAATTTCCCCCGGTCAACACGTACTTCATAACTGCGTAATGTATCAATCTCGACACTCTGATGCGATTCGGCTAAATACTTATCAGAAAGAAGAATGACGACGGTTTGATATTTATCGGCCATATTGAGCGCTTTCATGGTTAGTTCATATGCTTCTTCCATATCTCCGGGAGCAAAAACTATTTTTGGAAATTCACCGTGTGCTGAACGAATCGCAAATTGCAAATCACCCTGTTCTGTCCATGTTGGAAGTCCCGTAGCAGGTCCCGGACGTTGAGCAATAAATATTACCAACGGAGTTTCGGTAATACCAACGAGTGAAACGGCTTCATTCATAAGTGCAAATCCTCCTCCTGACGTACCACACATACTTCGTGCACCGGCAAATGACGCACCGATTGCCTCATTTATGACGCCAATTTCATCTTCTGCATGCCGAACAACTATGCCTGTTTTCTTTGCCTGAGCAGCCACGTAATGAAGAAGTGACGACGAGGGAGACATAGGATAGGCAACGTAAAATTGAAGTCCACCGG
>MGAO01000047.1:1784-14328 GCA_001788215.1 Candidatus Roizmanbacteria bacterium RIFCSPLOWO2_01_FULL_40_14
GATGGTAATCTTTACCTTCCAGAAGAGGAAGTTTTAATCCGTTTACAACAATATGCTGATATCCTGCATGCGCCGCTTTTTTATTTTCATGAATGACTTCCTCGCCCTTATTAGAAAAAATGTCTTCTATGATTGAATAAACTGTTTCAAGTTTAAAACCGAATAGTGCGGCTGCAGCACCAACCGTCACGTTGTTTTCCATTATTTTGAGTATGCCGGTTTCTTCTATTATTTTTTTGAGCGGCACGGGGATAAGAGAAACGTTTTTTCCGTCTAATTCTTCGGGCTTTAATTCAAATACGTCAGGGCCATACATAACGCCGGCGCCATCTTTCAGTTCGTGTTTGTGAAGATCAAATGTTTCACGGTTTAAGGCGACTAATAAATCGACGCCCCTTTCCTGCGAGTAGACGCGTTCTTTGGCAAAATGCGTCTCCATCACATTATGGCCGCCTCGAATAAGGGAAGGATACTCAATATAATCAAATATGTGAAATCCTGACCGCGTGGCAGCCTTTGAAAACATGAGCCCGGTGGTCATAATGCCAAACCCAGCTGCACCACCAATTTTAAATGTGAATGAATCTCGCATATTTATTGTGTCATTGCGAGGAATGTGATCCTTCGTCTCACTCAGGACAGGCTCCGCAATCTTATTTAAGGAGAGAGATTGCTTCATCCGCCTATAGGCAGATTCGCAATGACAATAGGTAACATCATGCCGGATATATCTTATTCCCCTGTTCATCTTCAATAATAATTGCTGCAACAGGACAAGATTTTGCTGCATCCATGACTGATTGAAACGATTCTTCTCCTCCCGTATCAAGCGTGATTGCTTTTGCCTCATTATCCAAGGCAAACATTTTTGGCGCTACCGCTACACAAGTAGCCGCACCAATGCATAAATCACGATCTATCTGAACCTTGATAACTTTACCATCGCTCGTTGTAAATATTTTTGCATCTGACATGCCTCCTCCTTTCTTTTAGAAAAAGTTTCCCGCTAACAGCGGGATTACTTTTTCTTAAACCCGCCAGTTGACGCAGCACGAGGCGTGTTCGAACCTACCTGCAACGCTATCGCGTAGCGATCGCGGGCACGGTAGAACAGAAAACCGAGTGCTAAGGAAAGGCGGGTAACAATAGTACCCTTACCTTACATCATACCTCCCGTCAGACTAAAGACGCGGAAAAAAACAAGTGCAAGAGCAACAAGATAGAGAATGTACTTTTGATCGTTGACAAGTTTCGAACTTGCTATAAATGCTGTAAACATAATACCTGATATGACATAAAGTAGAGATACCGTAATATTATGAGTTAATTCGGGCAACAGTAAAAAATTAACTTTACTTGAAAGTGTCTCTAAAGCAAATGCAGAAAGTAGACCAAGAATCGCAAGATACAAATAGCTCAAATGTGTTTCATGTTTTTTTTGTTTCATAATTTTTGAGTGCTGTATGTATCACCTCCAGAGATAAAAGTGCGCATTTTAGGCGCGCTGGTGTGAGTTCACTACCCAGTAAATCCACGATATCATCTTTTGAAAATCTAAGCAAGTCCTTGATTTTTTTACCCATACTATATTCAGTTAACAAAGAGGCACTCGCAATAGATATCGCGCATCCCTGACCTGAAAATTTAATAGCAGTAACTTTGTCGTTATTAATAACAATATCCATTCGAATTTCATCTCCACAGAGTGGATTAACTTTTTCAGCCGAACAGGAAGGATGGGAAATTTCTCCTGCGTTATGGGGGTGCTTATAATGATCGAGAATTATTTCGCGGTAAAGATCGTCCATAATTACTTAAATATCTTTCTTACCTTTTCCAGTCCTTCAATCAGCCGATCGATGTCTTTCTTATCATTATATATATGAAGAGAAACGCGAACAGAGGCGGGGATACCGAGCCTTGTTGCAAGCGGCATGGCACAATGATGGCCGGCGCGAACGCAAATATTTTCGAGACCAAGGACATCGCCGACATCATGGGGATGAATTAAATGGTTTTCTGAATCATACAAATTAAATGAGAGTACTCCACCACGATGTCGTACAATTTGTGGACAGTACATAGTTATGCTGCCAAAATCGTTCAACCGTTTCAGAGTATATTCAGTTAATGCCATTTCATGTTTTTGAATATTTGTAACACCGATTGTATTCATATAATCTATCGCCGCGCCGAGTCCAATAGCCCCCGAGATATGAGGAGTTCCTGCCTCAAATTTTTGAGGTGGCGGTGCATACCGGGATTCTTCCAACGTTACTTTCTCGATCATGCTTCCGCCAAAATGAAAGGGGGGAATTATTTCGAGTAGTTCTTTTCGTATCCAGAGAACACCAATACCCGTCGGTCCCATCATTTTATGTCCGGAAAACACATAGAAATCACACCCGAGATCCTGCACATCAACGCTCATATGTGGAACTGCCTGTGCGCCGTCAACGAGAACGAGACAGTGGGGATTGATTCGTTTCACTCCGGCAATAATTTCTTTAATGGGATTAATCGTCCCGAGAACGTTTGATACATGTGTGATAGCAACCAGTTTTGTTTTATTGGTAGTAATTTTAGAAAAGACAGTCTTTTCAATTCTGAAAAGACTGTCTTTATTAGAATCATCAATATCTATCACTTTCAAAACAGCTCCGTTCTCACGCACCAACTCCTGCCAAGGAACAAAGTTACTATGATGCTCCATAATGGTAGTAACAATCTCATCGTTTGAGTGTATATTTAATCTGCCCCATGCGTATGCTATAAAGTTAATTGATTCCGTAGTGCCACGGGTAAAAATAATCTCAGAAGGGGAGTGCGCGTGAATAAATTGTGCAACTTTCTCACGAGCTTTTTCATATGCTTCTGTCGCTCTTTGAGAAAGTGGATACAGACCTCGAAAGACATTTGACGGATATTCGGAGTAATATTGGACAACCGAATCGATAACCTGTTTAGGTTTTAAAGCGGTCGCAGCAGAATCAAGATACGTCAAATTCTTATTTTTTTCAAAAACAGGAAAATCATTTCTTATTGAAGATATTTTCATACAAAATAACTATATTGTTCGAACAAAGTGAGAACTAGCAGATACAATAGACTTCTTACTTTGCTCGAAGAATAGAATCTATAATTTCAACAGTATATCACTAGGTTCAATCTGAATGAGAGTAATACGATCTCCAGCTAAATCTCCATGCACGTTTACCTTCTGAATCAAGGTAGTATTCAATATTTTCATCGTCACGTTTTTCTCCACTCACCTGCTCTATTTCAGGAATACTGTGTAAATCATCCGGATTGTCTGTACTAGAAATGGTTTCCATGGTTAATTAAACACTCTCATTCTATCTGTTACATCCTTGACAAATCCTTCGACGATAAAATCTTCCGACTGTTTTTTATTTAGTCCTCTACTCATCAAATAAAACATTTGCTTTTCATCAATCATTCCCATGGTTGCACCGTGGGTACAACGGACATCATCTGCTTCTATTTCAAGTTCCGGTTTACTTTCCACGTGAGTTTTTTCTGACAATAATAAGTTTTCATTTCGCTGATACGCATTTGATTTTTGAGCACCTTTGACTATTTTAATAACACCTTTATAATCTATCTGACTTTGATCACGGAGGACAGATTTAATCAGTAAATCGCTCGTCGTATTGGGGGCTTTATGAAGCTGTAAGGTGCGAATCGTAAACTTTTCATCTCCCTTTCCCATGACAACGCCAACTATATTTGCCTCTGCTCCTTCACCAACTAATTCGACAACATATTCGCCTGATTTATCAATAACAATCGTCTTTTTTTCGTTTTTTTTGACTTTGGTAATGTATTGTTTCATGTATATTCTCGTCATTGCGAGAAGTGATCCGCCAGATGGCGGAGAACGACGTGGCAATCTTATTGGGATTGCTTCGCTTCGCTCGCAATGACCTCAACTATCCGATACTTCCCTCCATCTGCATTTCAATTAACCGGTTCATTTCTACCGCATATTCCAGCGGAAGTTCTTTCACGATCGGTTCAATAAATCCGCCGACAATCATGGCAGCAGCTTCTTCTTCTGTAAGTCCTCTGCTTTTTAAATAAAACAGCTGCTCTTCTCCAATTTTTGAAACCGTTGCTTCATGCTCTATTTGCACCCGATTATCATTAATGTTCATGGAAGGATACGTGTCTGATCGAGAAGTATCATCTAATAATAGTGCGTCACAGACAACTTTTGACTTCACGTTTTTAGTGCCTTTTTGGACGTGCACCAGTCCCCGGTACGACGTACGGCCAGAATCTTTACTGATTGATTTTGAAGTAATGATTGAACTCGTATCTGATGCCACATGATACATCTTTGCGCCTGCATCCTGATGCATGCCTTTTCCGGCATAGGCAATGGACAATACTTCTCCATGGGCTTTTCTACCAACTAATACGCATGAAGGATATTTCATGGTTACTTTTGATCCTAAGTTTCCGTCAATCCACTCGCCGATCCCCTCTTCTTCTACGCGCATCCGTTTGGTTACCAGATTGTAAACATTTGAACTCCAATTTTGAATAGTAGTGTATCGAACACGTGCACGGGGCTTTACAATAATTTCAACAACAGCCGCATGCAAACTATCGGTGGTATAAATCGGCGCCGTACAACCTTCAACATAGTGAACGAAGCTGCCTTCATCAGCGATAATGAGCGTTCGCTCAAATTGTCCCATGTTGGCCGCATTGATACGAAAATAGGCTTGCAACGGCAACGCGACTTTCACTCCTTTGGGAATATAAATAAACGACCCGCCGCTCCACACTGCAGAATTTAACGCGGCAAATTTATTATCTGTTTTAGGGATAACGGTACCAAAATATTTCTTGACTATGTCAGGATATTCAGCAAGACCTGAATCCATATCAAGAAATATAACGCCTTGTTTTGTGAGCGACTTTTCTATACTTTTATACACAACTTCTGACTCATATTGCGCAGAAACTCCCCCGATGAGCATTTTCTTCTCTGCTTCAGGAACTCCGATGCGATCATAGGTTCGTTTGATCTCAGGAGGTAATTCGTCCCACGTCGGCGCTTTTTTATCGGTTGGTTTTATGTAGTAAAAAATATCATCAAAATCTATATTTGATAAGTCTGCTCCCCACGTCGGCATGGGACGCTGTTTGAAGTGCTCATAAGAAGCTAATCGATAGTCCAGCATCCATTTCGGTTCATTCTTATACCGTGAAATATCTTCGACTATTTTCTTACTTAATCCTTTTTTTGATTTAAACGAATAGTTCTCCGGTTCGTGGAAACCGTATTGGTAGGAGTCATTTATGATAGATTGCGTTAATGACATATTTATGTTGCAGAAATATTGTTCGAACGAAGTGAGAACTTCTCAATTAATTTAATGTAAACTTCTCGCTTACGCTCGAAGAATAATTCTAGTTGTTAGTTTTTAAATTTTAAATATCCACTTTTCTCAATCTCTTTTGCTAGATTAGCTTCTCCCGACTTTACAATCTTTCCATTCAGCATGACATGAACTTTATCCGGCTTTACATGTTTGAGGAGACGATTGTAATGGGTAATAATGATCACTCCTGATCCTTTTTCAACCAACTGTTTAATTCCTTTAGCAACGACCCGAAGTGCGTCTACATCAAGTCCCGTATCTACTTCATCGAGAATGGCATATTTCGGGAGTAAAAAGAGCATTTGCAATGTTTCAATTTTCTTTCTCTCACCACCCGAAAATCCTTCGTTTAACGAACGTTTTAATAATTCTGGCTTAATTGAAAGTGTCTCGGCAAGCTTATCAATTCGTTTATTGATAGCAATTGCTTCTTGAAAATCTTGTGTTCTTTTTTGAATCTTTGTTTTGTATACATGCCGAAGAAACTTTCCTACTGAAACACCGGGGACTGCAATCGGCGATTGAAATGCTAAAAATAAACCTAACTTTGCCCGTTTCGTCGTGTCTAGCTTTAACAGATCCTTCCCATCAAGTTTTAAACTCGTAACTCGTAACTTTGAACTCGTAACTGAATAGGCTGGGTGTCCCATCAGAGAATACGCAAGTGTGGATTTTCCCGATCCATTCGGCCCCATGATCGCATGTATTTCTCCCGGTTTAACGGACAATGATAATCCCTTCAGAATTTCTTTATTTTCTACAGAAGCATGGAGATTTTTGATGGAAAGCATACTCATTGTCATTCCGGACAAGCGAAGCCAGGTACCGTCTGGAACCTGGCGAAGCGCGATCCGGAATCTAAAACACAATTAAAAAGATCCTGAAATAAATTCAGGATGACGATAAACGCTCACCGAGTGTAGCATCGAAGCTAAGAGAAGTCAACGAATTACTGCCTGTTTTCCGGAGAACTCAAACACACAGAAAGAGATTCCATAATTGTTCCTTCATTTATTCCTGCTGCCTTGTACGTAGTAGATCGACTATGTCTGTGATCGTTGCCGTAGCAACAGAATAGCGTCATGAATACGCCATATATTCCGAGCATCTCTTCTTCTGTATACGTGTGCCTGCCTGCAATTTCTCTGGCAAATCGAAATTCTCTTATAGTTTTGTCAATTATCTCTCCCCTCCACATTTCCGGTAAGTAGGAATACATTCCCCTATCTTCTCCAGAATCAGGCACAACTGATCGAAATGCATCTTTTATATTACCTGCTTTATATGAGTATGACTCTCCCATAGTGCTTAAACAACTGTTAGAGAGAGATTTTAACAGGCTACGGCAAATCATGCAACTGGAAAATATTTACTCACCTATCTTGCGAAGAACTGAGGAAACGAGAGAAAGAACTATAGAAAATACAAGTGCCCACCAGAAATTTGAAACGGAAAATCCCGCAACATAATAATCAACCAGCATTACCATAAGGGCATTGATAACTAGTGCAAACAATCCGAAGGTAACAATGGTTATGGGAAAGGTGAGTATATGAAGAATTGGTTTGATAACAGAATTGGCGATGCCTAAAAGAACAGCGACGATAAGTATCGTAAGAATGTCTTGCTCAAGTGTCACGCCCGGAAGAACATAGGCGGTCATGAAAACCGCTATGGCGGAAATGAGAAGATTTATAAAAAAGTTCATAACTTAATAATAGAAGAAATTTGAGAAGAAATCAAGAATATGTCATTCTGTAAAGAAGTTGTCATTCCCGCGAAGGCGGGAATCTATAATAATTAAAGAGATTCCCCTTTTCAGGGGAATGACAAAGCTCTATTAAATTCCCAACGTCAAATTTACATCTTGAACTGTCCCATTGAATTCTTTCCAGTTGACTTTTACAGCCCGTCTTCCAAAAGGTGCTAAATAATAAATTTCTCCGTGCTTTTTTCCATATTCATAGAGATCGCGGGTAATCCGCACATCATCAAGACAATATTTTTTCAATTCATCCCATTTTCCTTCTTTAAAATAGTCGATTGCCATAAGTCCGTGTCCTGATTTTTTTACTTGTAACGTTTCTTTAGCAAATTCATCCAGAGCAATTCGTCTTCCGATTGCCTCATGTACTGCCTCGAGAAGATCTAGTTTGGGAAGAGATAATATATCACCAACATAGTAGGGATTCAATGCCGGTAGATCAAAACTGTTACTGTTAAAACCGACGATAACGGATGCTTTTTCAAGAATCGGAAATAATTGGTCAAATTCATGTTCTTGGTATGCCCGAAATATACCAGTAGCATAATCATACAAACCTACAACCGACACGCCGAGATCTTCGGGTTTTGTACTCCCCGCTTCACGAAATGTTCGCTTGGTTTCTAAATCTAGCACCACTGGTTTTCCCATGAAAGGTTATAATAGTGAAAGAATTTATTAACGTCAATACCCGTCATTGCGAGGAATGAAATGACGAAGCAATCCCCTCCTGTATAAGATTGCTTCACTCCGTTCGCAATGACAACAATACTATGAACATCGCATTTTTTGGCAGTCCTGAAATCGCAAAAGAAATACTTGAATCAATTCATAATGAATTTCCTGTCTCTTTCGTGGTTACACAGCCTGATAAGCCAGTCGGCAGAAAAAAAGAAATAACCTCAACACCCGTCAAGCAATTTGCAATTCAAAAAAATATTCACGTTTCGACTGATAGTTCGATAGTTCGAACTATCGAACTATTTAAATATCAGAGTATCGATCTGGCGATCGTCGTGGCCTATGGTGTAATTATCCCAAAAGAATTATTAGATATTCCCCCATACGGATTTATCAATGTGCACTATTCGTTTCTTCCACAGTATCGTGGTGCTTCTCCGGTGCAATCTGCAATTCTTAATGGCGATACTGAAACAGGTGTAACCATCATGAAAATGGATGAGGAACTCGATCACGGAGAAATAATTTCTCAACAGAAAATAGCAATTGACCAAAATGACACAACTGAATCCTTACTGAACAAACTAACCGAACTATCAAAACCATTGATGATCGAAACGATTAAGTATATTCAAGAACACTATGCTTTCCCAACGTTAACAACACAAGACCACACACAAGCCACGTACTGCAGTCGCATATCAAAACAAGACGCGTTTGTAGAATTTGAATACATTACTGAAGCGCTGAAAGGAGACGAATTGAAAGTTAAATTACTGTACAATAAAATCCGCGCATATGATCCTTGGCCGAACGTATGGACAACACTACCCAATGGTAAAAGATGTAAGATAATTAAATCCGTCATTCCCGAGAACAAAGCAAGTCGGAAATCTATTGCAACGGATTCCCGCTTTCCTGCCTGCCGGCAGGCAAGGCGCGGGAATGACAAAGGTTTTCAAATCACTGAAATTCAAATCGAAGGGAAACAACCGACAGAGGATTCAAACCTTATCAACAATTTATTTCGGTAACTTTTAACCCTAAATTTATCGATGCTTCAAAAAATAGTCGTCGAGCGAGAAATCTTCTGTGTGTGGACTCTGATTACTTCTATCGTCAATAGTATCGTGATGAGGTATTTGATAACAATCTGTATCAGAAATCGTTATATCTTGATTTGGAGTCAATATTTCTTCAGAAGGATTATTTTGCAAGATTTCATAACCGCCATACTGTACTGCATTTCTCCTTCCTTGTGAAGGATGAGGGGTCTTAACAGTCTCTCCTGGTCTAACGAAAACTAAATAATCTCCAACTCTCACCCATTGACCATCGGTGGGAGCAGGATTAAGATCATAGTGACCAGAAAGTATGTCAGGGTTTGCCATAGCTGTCTATATTATATATCATTGATCAAGTAAGAAAGAGGTTAAAACTCATCCACGTCTTCCTCAGGAATATCTGATACTGAACTTCCAAACGAGTAATTTTTTGAAAAGGGTGATTTCCATGGATTGGACTCCTGCAGTAAATTCGACTCAACGACTTTTGATTCAATCATCGGCTCGACAAATCGGGACATTTTTGACATATACCAGCTATCATAAAATCCACGCATCGATCCGTGAGAGGACGTAATAAATAATCTCCTTTTGGCCCGCGTAACGGCTACGTAAAACAATCTTCGTTCTTCTTCAATGTCTACTTGTTTAGATTCCGGACGGACAATTGGAAATTTCCCTTCCTGTGCTTGAATCACAAACACCGTCCCCCACTCTAATCCTTTTGCCGAATGAACAGTCGACAGTGTCACATATTCGTTATCTGCAGTCGTAATTTCCATCGCAGATTGATCAGGTGGATCGAGAGCAAAATCATTGAGTAAGTCTTCATCTTTTTCATACGGTTGAGATAATTCAATCAACGCATCTAAGTCCTGTTCTCTCTGCGGATAATCATCATATTTTGACCGGAGAATTGGTTTGTAGTAGTTGATAATTTCAGAAAGCTTTTCAGAAGAAGTCAATTCTTCTTTGTTAATTTTCATCAACAATTCAAAAAGAGGCCGCAGTTTGAAATAACCGCTTTGTTCCAACAAGGTCTGACCTTTCAATTCTGAAAGGTCAGACCTTGTCATAATGTTTTCAACTGATTTTTCACCAATACCATCTATTAGTAATAATATTCTCCGCCAGGCCAGTTCATCAAAATGATTTACGACTACTTTCAAATGTGCCAGTACGTCTTTTACGTGTGCCGTCTCAACAAATCGGATACCGCCGAATTTCTTAAAGGGAATTCCCCGTGCTGCCAACTCTATTTCAAGAGGTGCTGATTGATAGGCAGCACGAAATAACACGGCAATCTCATCGAGTGACTCTCCGTTTCTTGAAGACGATAATATTTTTTCTGCTATCCATTCCGCTTCTTTCCGGGATGATTTAAACTGATGATATTCCGGCTTTTGCCCTGACCGATCAGACGTTAAATGTTTTTTAAATCCTTCACCTTCCACCTGATCAAGCACGTTATTGGCAACATTGAGAATTTCTTTTGTGGAACGATAATTCGTCTCAAGCGGAATCTGTTGTGTTTTAATAAATAATCGGGGAAATTCAATCATATTGGTAAATTCAGCGCCGCGGAATCGATATATCGACTGCATTTCATCTCCTACCACCAGAATATTTCCTGATCCGTTTGCTAGCTGATGAACTATTTTTGCCTGAATTTTATTAGTATCCTGATATTCATCCACCATAATATAATGATACTTTTCGTGAATTTTGCTTCGAATCATCTCGTTCTCTTCGAGAATTGAATGGAGGTAATACAGAAGATCATCAAAATCAAGTAAGTTCCTCTGTCGTTTATATTTTGCCGCGTTGATGCCGACTAACTCAATTGCCTGCGCCCACTCGTATAAATGAGGGTATTCATCTTCCAATATTTGCTCAACCGAAATGTCTTTATTGATGGTCTTTGAAAGAATGTTTAAGACCGTATGTTTCTTGGGAAAATATTTTTTTGAACCCAGACGCAGATCTGAAATAATTTTACCAATCAGCTCTTCGCTGTCTCCCCGATCAAGAACCGTAAATGTTTCTAAGCCGACCGCTTTCCCATATCTTTGAAGAGTAGCAAGAGCAAATGAATGGAACGTACCTCCTGATACATCCTGCGCACGTCGGTCATGACGCGCTGCGCGGGCAAGCATTTCAGCGGCCGCGCGACGAGTAAATGTTAATAATAGAATGGATTTTGGATCAATCCCTTTTTTAATCAGTTCGAATGTGCGGTGTTCCAGTACGCGCGTTTTCCCCGTCCCCGCACCAGCAATAACCAATATAGGTCCGTCATGGGTTAAAACAGCTTTTTGCTGGGCTTGATTTAAAATCGAATTTAACATAGAGTAATAGTATCATACCCAGTATTGATTGAATCTATATTATAGGTTATAATAGAGGCATGTTATCAGAAACACGGGTACTATCAGGTGAAGTCGGCGCAATACCAGGAGCCATTTTTATTATGGGAACAACCAGGTTTATGGCCATAGAGGTCAAGTCTGGTGGCAGTGTCGAAGTAATTCCCGTTAGCATAAACGGCGAGTTCGATCTTGAAAGTGGACCTAGAATTATTAGTGGCGATATCGAAGTATTCAGATATAGTTCATCTACTGGCTCAGAAAAAACGAATCAATAATTACCTTCAAAACAAAGCTAGGCGATAAAGAAGCAAATTATTTCTAGATCCGTGAATATGCTCTTCCGATACCAATGAGCGACGAAATCCATCCCGCGAGAAGACCCATAAGAATTTCTTCACCCTTGCTTACCCATTTTCCATATGCTAATGTAATAAGGTGAAGCTTTCTAAACTTTCATATCTTAAACTCATACTGTTTTCATTGATCGGAGCTCTCACTGTTACACTTAGCATTCTTGGATATATACATTATCAAACAATCAACGATTTAAAGAGAATTACGGGAAATCATGCAGAGCTTTCAGACGAGAAATTGTCACTTGATGAAAAGTTAGCCAGTATTTCTGCTGAATTAACCCGATTACAAAATGTTGATCAAAAACTGCGTAACGATGAACTAGAAGAAGAAATAACTAGTATCCAAAAAACGTATAGTTCAGCGGTTAATTCGTATGAATCACTCTTAAAACTTAGAGAAAAAACAACAAAAACCCAAAGCTTTGATGAATTATTAACCGATGCCCTCGTATATTTATCGAAACGAAACTATGCTTCAGCCTCAGCAACGCTTGCAGATCTTGATAAACAAATTAAAGCCGAAGAGGATAAACTTGCTGCTACCGCAGCAACTGCCATTCCGGCAAATGTCCCGGTAAACAACGCACCTCCCGGAAGCGGGTATAGCAGACAGCAAGTGGCCACAGAAATAGGAAATTATATGGTTAGTTTAGTTGCGGCTGATTTATCCTCCACGCGAGTGATCGTCGACACTGCTTCCGAAGGGACATGCGGCAATGACTGTCCAGTGCTTTCTTTAGGCGATTATGTTTCTCGAAATGGTGCGTTTGCCGGCATCAATGGATCATATTTTTGTCCCGCCGAATATCCCAGCTGTGCCGGAAAAACAAACAGTTTTGATACGCTTCTTATGAATAAAAACAAAGTGTATTTTAACGGCGATAACAATGTA
>MGAO01000048.1:0-25189 GCA_001788215.1 Candidatus Roizmanbacteria bacterium RIFCSPLOWO2_01_FULL_40_14
CTTCCTCGTGTAGAAGAATTGTTTGAATCACGTATTCCAAAGACACTTTCACCGATTGCAGAATTTGCCGGAAAGGTGCGAATTACGGAAACCGAAGAAGGATATAACGTGACGCTTACGACGGTGGATGAGAAACCTGCAAAAGAAGAAGTCTATACCATTCCCTTATCATTTGAATTGAAAGTAAAAGATAAGCAGCTCGTTGCGGGGGGTACGCAGTTGGCATCAGGATTTCTTGATTTGAAAGAAGTGCTTCGTATTCGTGGACTACGGGGAGCCCAGACATATCTTTTGCAAGAGCTTCAAAATGTCTATGAATCACAAGGTATTATGATTGACGATCGTCACTTTGAAGTCATTATTCGAAAAATGAGCGATAAAGTCAGGATCAAAGATTCGGGAGACAGTACATTCCTCGTTGGTGAGATTGTGGATCGCGTACGATTCGAAGAAGAGAATGCGCGTATTTTAGCAGCAGGAGGCGGTCCGGCAACGGCAGAAGTTATCTTGCTGGGTATTTCTCAAGCAACCTTCCATACTGATTCATGGCTCTCAGCGGCTTCATTTGAAAATACCTCAAATGTGTTGACCGAGGCGGCCGTTCTTGGACGTGTTGATCGATTGGTCGGTCTTAAAGAAAACGTGATTATCGGTCGTCTGATCCCCACTTCTCCCGAGCGTGCAGTGATTGAGGAAAGCATGACGGGATGATATAATACAGCCTCAATTGTCATTCTGAATTTATTTCAGAATCTATTTAATAGGTTTTGAAACAAGTTTAGGATTTAGTTATCCGCCTGTTCTTACTTCTCGCCTTTATGTTCTATTCGAACACGGCTCGAAGAGCGAACAGCGGCGGATACTGAAATTTCTAGTATGCCAACAATAAATCAGCTTGTTCGAAAAGGACGAAAGCAAACTAGTCGAAAAGTCAGAGGAACGGCGCTCAGGAAATTTTTTAATACGCGCGAGAGAAAAATGAAAACTATTCCATCCCCTCTCAAACGGGGTGTGTGTACTATTGTAAAAACCATGACACCTCGAAAACCAAACTCGGCTCTTCGAAAAGTTGCCCGTGTGCGTCTTTCAAATAAAATGGAAGTAACTGCCTATATCCAAGGAGAAGGACACCAACTAGCAGAACATTCAGTGGTGTTAGTTCGCGGAGGGCGCGTCAAAGACTTAGCAGGAGTAAAGTATCATATAGTTCGCGGAAAATATGATGACAGCACGGGAGTACAAGGCAGAAAAACGAGCCGATCAAAGTACGGTACCAAGAAGCAAGGAGCAACAGCAAGTTAACGTTTATAATCATGTCACGAAAAAACACATCAATTAAAAAGCATCCCGTTGAGCCCGACCCAATTTATAACAATCGGTTGCTCGCCCAGTTTATCAATCGGGTAATGCGTGATGGAAAAAAGACAACGGCCCAAAAGCAAGTCTACAATGCACTCGATATTATCAGGAAAGATCATGAGAATCCTCTTGAGGTATTTCAAATTGCCATGAAAAACGTGGCACCTCAAATGGAAGTTCGTTCTCGACGTATCGGCGGTGCGGCATATCAAGTACCGGTACCCGTTCGGGGCAATCGAAAAACGTCTCTTGCTATCCGGTGGATTCTGGGAGAGGCCAAAGCGCGGTCAAATAAGGATTTTCATACGTTTGCAGAGAAATTAGCGGCTGAAATTCTCGATGCCTTCAAAGAAGAGGGCGGTGCAATCAAGAAAAAAGAAACTGCTCATAAAATGGCAGATGCAAACCGGGCATTTTCACACTTCAAATGGTAGTACTTCTTGCGTTATTTAGCAGATAATTTTACCGTACCCCACAAGATCCACATTCTATTTTTAGTATAACGTCTATTGACAAGCATATAAAGTATGATAACATATGATGTTATAGTAATAATTATCTTCTCGTATGCAATTCGTTGACTTAGATTCTATAAGATTTACAGGTAAGAGCATCTCCATGGGAGAAAGTGATTTTGGAATTGGTTATTATGCCAATGCTGCTATAGAGATAGAACCATCCGGTATGCCAACTATAGTAAAAGAGTATGGCGGGCGGAGCGGAATCCATACGCCTGAAGATGCTAATAGACTAATAGGTCTGATACGCAGGTTTGATGACATATGTACAGATTTAGATATTCCCGTTGCGCGGTCAGTTGATTTTGAAGTTAAAGAAACACCAGACGGTCAAGTTGTATTACGTGAACACGCACCGTTTATCGGAAATCCGGATGGACATCGTACGGATTTCCAATATCTTATAGATCAAGGATTACCTCCTTCAAAGATTTTGGAATACACATGGCAAACCCTTAAAATGCAACGTCGTGTACTAGATGCTGGATATCCAATAACACTAGATGCCGTATTTGCAAATGTTTGCGTTAACGGCAAAGGTGTTGTATATATCGATAAAATGCCCCCTCGTCAACGACTTGAAGATGGTACATATTTTTCTGAAATACCAAATCCTACCGATCCGATTACTCGTCAAGTTGTTGAGGATAGACATTTTACTCCTCAACAAGCACGCGTTATTTACACACAAGGTATGAAAGCTTTCTCAGCTGAACATACACGATGGCTTTTGCCTGTATTTCGGGAGCAAATGAAAGAGGTGTTAGGTAGAGAGGCTTATGAAACACTTGTGAGAAGCGACGGGCAAAAAAGGCAAATTTTGGATGATCCGCAAGTTACAACAGATATTGATTTATTGCGGATAATTGGCTGGGAGGAGTTTCATGAGGGTAGATTATCTCTTGATGAGGCGAAAAAAGTACATGGCCTAGCTCATATTCATAATGGTGGAACGCTACCGACGTCAGATGAACTTCATACTGCTGCTTTTATTATTAAAAATGCTCTGCTCAATTGCTCCTATATGTTTTAACGTGATATATGATTCCTACTTCTGTAATACCCACTTTAGTATCCACGATAACAACTTCTATTGAAGCAAGTAGTTTATATCTAAAAAAACACTTTGGGCAACAGCATAGCGTATTGCAGAAAGATAGTCACCGCGATATTATCACAAAAGCTGATATTGATTCTCAAAACATAATTGTCAATACATTAAAAAGAGAACTAACACAATTAAAGATTCCTCTCAATAATATAGGATTTCTTAGCGAAGAAAACTTATTTACCCATGCAAAATACACATTCGTCATTGATCCAATAGATGGGACAAGTAACTTTGCAGCAGGTAACCCTTACTTTTCTATATCAGTAGCGTGTTTCGTAGAAGGAAATCTTTTGGTCGGAGCTGTCAGTCATCCGATACAAAACAAACTCTATACTGCTATTAAAGGTAAAGGATCCTATATTATGGATATGAAAACCGGGCGGAAAAATAGATTAAAACTAAAAGAAAAACCGGTAAATCAATCGTTGATAACTATTGATATGCCTTCTGTTTCCTCTATAAATATGTATAAAAATTCAAAGTTAGAACAGATACATCGTAAGGTATTAGGAGTCCGAATTCTGGGATCTGCAGCACTAGAAGTATGTGATATTGCAGCAAATCAACTGCAGGCATCAATCTATGGAAAGATAGCAATATGGGATGTTGCAGCGTCGAAGTTAGTGATAAACGAAAGTGGAGGTAGGTTTGTTGATTGGTCAGGTGATGATATTTTGTTTGATATTCATGAACCAGAAAAGAGATATAAATTTGTTGCGGGACATAGTAAATTATCCAATGCTTTAGTTTTAGCACTGAACTCCTAAATATCGTATGGCTGAAAATCCTAATCCAGAGATAAGAATTGATGAAATTAATAATGCAATAGCTCATTATGCTGATCAAAGGTATCCGCAAGGTAAAGATCCAAAAGATTGTTTAGCAGATTTACAAACAAAACTACAAGTATTCAAAATACACGCCCAAAGACTTGGTGCGACGAGAGCTTTTGAGCTTTTTAGTATATATAGGATGGCGGATCGCATTGTTGAAAAAAGATTAAGTAACAAAGGTGAGCCTGATGATCCTATCACTGTAAATTTACATAGAGCTGCAGCACGGCTGGCTCAACATAGAAACATATTGGTGGTTTCGGATATGGATGGGACAATTACTGAAGGTGCAGTAGTAAATGGAGTCTATACACCTGGGACGGCTTATATGAATCTTATACCGGGAAGACTACTGGCTGATAAATTAGAAGGGCAAGGATTTACTAAAGAGGAAATTATGATATTAGCTTATTATTATCCTTTAACACAATATCCTCATATTATGAGAGCTGGGGCTGAACATGTGCGAATCCGTCCGGGACTAGAAGAGTTTATAGAACATTTAATCGGTTCCGGAGGGTGTTTTGAAGTACTTTCAGCAAATTTTCAACCATTCGTCGATGGTGTGTTAGATAAAATTAATAGAAGAGCAGACATCAGAAAAGTAACAAGTGTGAGGGATGATAATATATCTTCTATTGCGAAAGCTCAACATTTGCATATAGCTTCAGCGGAAAATCCAGACAGTCTACTGGTATTTGTTGGCGATGGTAGATCAGATATCGAAGCACTTGAAGCATACGATGTTGTCGGATGGTGGTATGCACTTAAAGATCAAGTGTTCCATCATGCTCTTCAAGAAAAAGACGTGATCCATTTTCCCTATCAGACATTTCATGATATAACGAAAAACGAGAAACAGATTTTCGATCTTTCATTGGATTATCGTGAATTAACTCAATCCGACATTGCGCAATTATGAAACAAAAAACAACGATTACTTGTTTTGGAGAAGTTCTCATTGATATGATAGCAACAGAAGCCGGAAAGCTGTCAGAGGTAAAAGGATTTCTAAAAAAATTTGGTGGGGCACCAGCAAATACGGCAGTAGGGCTAGCAAAACTTGGTGTCCCGGTAACATTCATTGGTAAAGTCGGAAACGATGCCTTTGGAAATTTTCTTATACAAAAGATGAAAAAGTATGGAGTAGATGTTAGCGAAATGTTAAAAAGCGACCAACATTTTACAACCCTTGCATTTGTCTCACTGCTTAAAAATGGTAAGCCAGACTTTATTTTTGTAAAAGGTGCGCATGACACAATACGACCAGAAGAAGTAACACTACCTAATAATTCTAAAATTCTTCATATATGTAGCGTAATTCAAGCAAGTGAAAGTGGATATCAAGCTACAAAACAAATACTAGCGCTTGCCCATAGAAACAAAACTTTAATTTCATATGATCCAAATATTCGAATTAACTTATGGAAAGATCAAAGTAAATTGAAAAAAGTAGTGCTACAAACAATCAAGAAGGTAGACATACTTAAATTAAGCGACGAAGAGTTGTTTTTTTTAACGGGTAAGAAAAAATTAGAACAAGGCATAGCACAAATCAATAGCAGTAATTTAAAGATACTATTTGTATCACTTGGTTCACGCGGTTGTTATTATAAGACCAAAAACCACAGCGGGTACGTAAAATCGAAAAAAGTAAGATCTATTGATACGACAGGTGCAGGCGATGCGTTTAATGCAGGCTATATAAAAATGTTGTATTCTCTCAATAAGCCGATTGATACGATTACTCGTCAGGAAATGATGGATTGGCTAGTAAAAGCAAATAGTATCGCAGCAGAAACAACTACAAAGAGAGGCGCGATAGAAGCATTTCCTAATACTAAGTTTTTAAACCAGCTCTATGAAAAAAATTAAATATACAATTGTACCAGATAATAATCTACGATCTATTAGCACACGGCGTGTTGCTTACGATAAACTTCATCTGTTTGCAAAAGAACTTTATTCCTATATAGAGAAAAAACCAAGCTTTTACGACCAAGCAACCTATGATATTTTTATCGGTACTCTTCATGCAATGATCCGCGATTTTCGAAATACTTCTCACGACAATAGCTTGTTTGAAAAAGAGTTGTTTGACATAAATAGAAACGCTCCTTTAGCAAAAAGTACAGAATGGGGAGGCATAACGTACAAATATGTAGACGTTGAACGTAATAAAATAAAAAAGATGCTTGTGGTAAAAAAGGGCGGGACACTTGGATTTGAATACCATGATTTTAAACGTGAATCTCTCGAGGTGAAGGAAGGAGTTTGTATATATTTAGGGAGTGTTCATAAAAGTAAAGGATGGAGTCAAGGAAAAATTACTTTAAATATTGCTGTTCCTGGTGATTCTACAGATCTTGCTCCTTATGATGAACATGGGCTACTGGCTGTTACAAACTGCGTGGTATTAGAATCATCAACCTATCATTTAGAAGATTTAAAATACATTTTTACTTCAAGGCAGATGTGGAATATGCAATTAGAATGACGGAAGTATATTATTAAACTCCAATCAATAACGGCATTTGCTTTATGAGCCAGTTCTCTCTGCTATAATAAGTATTATATGATATCTTCTATTAAATCTCACCCACCACACAACAAAACTGTTCTTCTCCGGGTTGATTTTAATATTTCCTTGAATAAAAAACACCAAATTGCTGATGATTTTCGGATCCAGAGAACACTTCCGACGATTAAGAAGTTGCTGAAAGATCACAATAAAATTATTATTCTTGCCCATCTTGGCAGGCCAAAAGGCGTAGATCCCAAATTTTCGCTGAAACCCGTCCGGGAAAAATTGCAATCGTACCTGCCTAACTATCACGTTGTTCTTTACGATTCGACTGAGAAAATTAGAAACCACGAGTGGAAAAAAAACGATATTCTCATGCTTGAAAATCTCCGGTTTTTCCCCGGAGAACAAGCAAAAGACCCGGAATTTGCACAAGAATTGGCCTCTCTTGCCAAGGTGTATATCAATGACGCATTCGGTAACTGCCACCGTTCTGACACGTCTATGGTTGGTATTGTCAAGTTATTGCCATCTTATGCAGGGCTTCTTCTTGTCCAGGAGATTGTTATGCTCGATTATGTGATGCGGCATCCTCAACATCCTGTACTAGCGATCATGGGAGGAGCTAAAGTATCGACAAAAATAGATTTACTTTCAAAACTTATGGAGATTGCTGATACACTTCTCGTCGGAGGCGGGCTTGCAAACACATTTTTTGCAGCAGAAGGGTATCCTATCGGATCGAGTTTTTATGAACGTGACGAAAAAACTCACGCGCAAAAATTGCTCCATCTTTCTGAAACGAATAAAACAGAATTAGTTTTGCCAACGGACGTTATTATTGGCTCGATAAACGATCCGGATGGTGACGATTTGGTTGTCAAACCGTCAGAGATCGCACGTGGCGAAAAACGAGCGATACTTGATATCGGTCCTGAGACGCAGGCAGAATGGGGGAACAGAATCGCCCAGGCAAAAACGATCATTTGGAATGGACCTGTCGGCTATACAGAACATCCGTCGTTTGCACGCGGAACTGATTTTATCTATTACAGTATTACCCAAAACACACACGCAGTATCAGTAGTCGGCGGGGGGGAAACGCTTGCCGCGATATCGAAAAAAGAATATCTTGACCACATTACCCACATTTCCACCGGCGGGGGTGCAATGCTTGAATATATTGAAAAGGGGACGCTCCCGGGGGTAGAAGCGCTTATTTCTTCTCGATATTAAAAAGTCCTGATTTTAAATGTATTGCTCCGGGGGCACGCAAGTTAAACGCTTTATAAAACTTCTGTCCGTCAAATTCTTTTCCGTCGACCACCACTTTTGCTGTTGTTCCGCCATCACTATAGAGAACCGAAACGCTTGACACTGAAGAAACGCCTCCTCCATGTTTATCTGCTTCTTGCTTTAAACGTTCTTTACCCCACGGTTGATCTCCCCCGCCAAAACAACTCTGTACATCCTCAGGAAATATACCGCTGGTATCTCCTCCCGCAGAGTACACGATGACTGCGTTGACAATATCGGCAAATTCTTGGGCACTGAGCCACGGATGAGATCTGCCGCAGGAGACGCCTGAGCGAGTTTTATACCATCCTTTATAAAACCACGGGCTTCCGGCAATTTTTTCATACGCTTCATTGGTCCATCCCGAACGTCCTGATTTTGTATCCCAGAATCCGGGCGTGGAATACCCATTGTACGAATATGAGTCTTGATAACCGCCTGAAGTTGATGCGTAAAATGCTGAAAAAGGTTGTCCATTTGTCATCAAAACCCATCCGCGGGTTGCATTGACCGCCTCTTCCCATTTTCCGCCTTTGGGTTCTGGTTTAAAGACCTGACAACTTTCTGTCGGACAAATTGACCCGGAACCATTATTTGTTCGCGCAAGTGCATAGCTTCGTGCGGCGACGGCCTGTGCTTTTAAAGCTTCCATACCACCTTCATCGCCCCAAGATCCCGGCATTTCATAAATACGCTTTGTATATTCTTCAATATTGTATCCGCCATATCCATCTACTTGAATAGTGATATCAGCCGAATAATCCTTTTTAATTTCAATACCCCCGCCATAATATGCGTGCAAGATATCATCTGCATTTTGTCCTTCTTTTGCACGCCCGAATGCTCCATACTGGCTCATTCCTTTAAAGTGGGGAGCGCCAAATGAAAAGGCGGCAAACGCCGGTGAAAATCCCGGATTGTAGTCGGGCCGTGATGCCGGATCATCCGCTTGAGGAACCGTTCCAACTGATGTTGAGAAAAGCCCTGTTTTTGCCGCAATCAGGTCTTGTTGACGCTGTGTCAAATTAGCAATCTCTTTGCCCAGTTGTACCTGGTAATCTTGTGCTCCTTTAATTTCCTTTCTATAAAATTCTGCCTGTTTGTCGACTTCTATTTTGACTTGTGCGAGTCGGGCACTTTCATTGGCGAGTTGCTCTTTCTTTTCCTCCAGGTCACGAATATACAAAACAATTTCTGAAATAGTTTCTTTGTCTTCGTTGATCAAACTCTGGTGATATCCGTGGTTTTGAATGAAAGCGTCAAAATTATCAGTAGTGACGATCTGGCACCAGAAACATTCTTGCATGTAGGCCTGTTTATACATGGAGCGTACCCGATCTTCCATAACTTGCCGTTTCAACTCAAACGCTTTTTCTCCCTCGGCTACTTCCTCGCGTTTTATATCAAGTTCTTCATCAAGGTGAGCAATATTTGCTCTGATTGACGCAATTTGCGCTTCAAGATTGTCTAGCGTTGCAATAAGTGGCGTGGTCGCAGCCTGGCTCATTTGAAGTGATTTTTGAAGCTCGTTTATTTGTTTTGTAATATCATCCAACTCATCAGCCTTAACTGACAAACTAAAAATGAAAAATGAAAAAGTAAAAACCGCAAGAAAAATTATGAAAATAATGCTGGATATCTTTTTCATGTAACTAGTATAACAGGGTCGAGTCAATTGTCATTCCCATTTTCATGGGAATGACCAGGGTGATTTAGTAACTAGCAAGCAGTTGTGACAATTGTACTTGATACTTTCCGTAGTTCACGTTACACTGGTTTTATGCGGTTTCTATCCAAATTGTTTCTCGTGTGTTTACTAGTCGCTAGTGGCTATTGGCTAGTGGCTAGTGATGTTCGTGCGCAGCCCGCTTGCGACCTTTGTGGATTTTGCCAGGGTGGCGAAGCACCAGCTGGATATAGTGAGTGTCTTCAATGTTTGTATGAGTATGATCTTGACCCGAGCGCATCACTTCCTATTCCAGATCTCCCGAATCCGGTTAACGATAAAAGCTGGACGGTCATCGGTTGTGTAGAAACCACACCGGGGGGTTTTGTCGTAAAAGCTCTTCAATTTGTCACGACCGTCTCTGGCGGCATTATATTTGTCATTCTTCTCTATGGCAGCTTTCTCGTATTAACCTCTGCTGGAGATCCGGTACAGCTTACAAAAGGCAAATCACTCATACGATCCGGCATCGTCGCACTTTTGCTTATTCTCTTTTCAGTTCTTATTCTTCGATTCATCGGCGTTACTCTATTAAAGATTCCGGGGTTTGAGTGAGGTACATTGGTAAATTGTTAGATTGCTAAATTGTTTCATTGTTGTTTATATGAAAAAATATTTATTGCTAAACGATATTGATTGTTACAAACGAGCATTTAATCTGTCAAATTATGTGTGGAATATTGTGATTGGATGGGATTATTTTGCACAAAGAACAGTCGGTATTCAGTTTGCAAGAGCTATAGATTCTGTTGCGGCAAATATCGCAGAAGGATTCGGCAGATTTGGAAAACGGGATAAAGTTAAATTCTATCATTACGCTATGGGATCGCAGAAGGAGTCTCTTGACTGGAACGAAAAGTCGCGAATACGAAAGTTGGTAACAAAGGAACAATATGATCATATTCTTGAGGAGCTTCAAAACATGCCAAAAGAAATCAATCATCTCATAAAGTTTACCAATGAGAAATTAAAAGAATAACAATGAAACAATGGAGCAGTGTAACAATTCGAGATTACTAAAAAAGACCGATGGGCGTTTAAGAGAGTGTCTTGCAACTCTGGTCGACGCTCAACCTCGGTCTATAAAGAAAAGTATAACAAAAAATTATGGAAAGTCAAGGAAAACCTAATTATCGATTCATCGGCGTTACCCTATTATATCCTTCCGAAGCTTTTAGCGTAGGAGGGTTAAAGATTCCGGGGTTTGAGTGAGAGTAAACGTACGATATTGAAACATGCTCAATACTATTAATAAAATACAAAAACTTTCTCTAGGGCTTTTACTTATTTGTTTTTATTTAGTTTTTTTTGTTGTTCCTGTATCAGCGGGAGAAGATGATGTATGTGAAATAAAAATTACGCGTAATACCCTATTTAATACATCAGAGACAATATCAAACAATATTGCAGATAAAAAAATATATCCTTTTGACGAGTCAATAACCATAGAGTTAGAGATTAATGATAGTAATCCAGTTAATAAAAAAGTCTTTAATCATAGCATAGAAAGTCACTTTTATGGTCTCTATGCAGTGTCAGGTGATAAACAGTGGTGGGTAGAACAAGATAGAAAACCAATAATGGTTAATGGAAGTAACAATAAAATTGTTTTTAGATTCAATCGTAGTTCTAGAATGGAAGATGCTAACGGGTATGATGGATTTATTAATCGGTATATTATTCCTCAGCGGGAAATGGCCAGCGCAGATTGGTTTAGTGAGGTTATCCAGTTTAAAGTAGTAGGAACAACTATAAAGAGTGATTTAGAAAATGAACGAAAAAATATTCCGACTCACTGCACATTTTCATTGCGGCCAACCAATCAATGTAATCATATTGATGGACATACTATAACAACGGACAAAGGTTTATTTACAGTAAATTTTCAAAATCCATTAATTAGAAATAGCGGTTTTCTGAAAGAGAACTTTTCATTTAGTCGCTTTATAGATAAAGATGCCTTTGATGTTAAACCTGCGTCTGGATTATTAAATGGCTCCAATGTACTCATTGGACTCAATGAAACAGACGCCCCTGCATATTTTAATGGTACACAGACTGCAGATTTGCTATATCAGCAAAAACGCATGTGTGAATTCCGCTATACTCCTATTAACGAAGAATTTATTGAAGATCTTAGTAAATGCTCAATAGTTCCAGAAAAAGATTCAGACAATCAGTTTAGTGGAAGATTGACAATAAAAGATTTCCCTAAAAAAATACTATCAGCTAACAATGAGGATTGGATCAATATAAATTCTTTCGGGCAGAATGACGGTTCTGTACAAGAAACTAAAACACAGGTAGTTTTTTTACCATCATCTGAGTATGGGCAAATAACCTTAGGAAATACAGCAGCTCAAGGTCTTAAGAAAATCACTAATCTTCAGTTCATTCAGTCGGTCTGCACTGATGGAAATAAGTGTTTTGTTATTGATGGACGAATTGATCCGAATTCCATAACTGTCCCAACTTACAATTTTAATAATCAGTATACGGCAGTATTAATGTATCATACGAAAAGAATCAATATTGAAGAGGCATATTATATGGTTCCATCTTGTAGTGCAACATTTACTTCGACTAATGCAGGAATTACTATAGCTCCAACCCCCACTCTCGATATGAGAAATACTGATCCTAATGACCAGTCAAATGAAAACCCACCTATCGATACTAAAAAAATCTGTGCAGATAAAGACAATCCAAATACAAAAAATATAAATGAAGAAAGCGACTGCGAGGATTGTCTCGGGAAAGGTAGCGCATATACTGCATTTGGTTGTCTTCCAACATCCATTGAAGGCTTTTTCAAAACTGTTGTGTTTCAGCTCGGACTTGGACTTGCAGGGGGAATCGCATTTCTTCTCATGCTGTGGGGGAGCTTTACCATTTTGATTTCTCAAGGCGATCCCCAACAGATACAGAGGGGACGGGAAATAATCGTTTCAGCAATTGCAGGACTACTCTTAATCATATTTTCTATGGTTATTATGCAATTTTTAGGGTATAACGTGTTACGTATACCAGGATTCGGACCGTCAGAGGAAGGGAGTGGAAATGGATCAGCTTCAGTTATACCAACCGGCGATCCTGCATTTAATCAAACATATACACCACCTACTCCAACACCTACAAAAGTAATTCCTGCAGTTAATCCAAATTTGTCCATCAGTCTTATCAACCCATCATCGCCTCGGTCAATACCAAACAATACACAAGTACAATTTACCGTGATTGGGCCAAACGTTCCACTTACACTTGAATATTCCGTTCTTACTTCTAATGGAAATCCGTATCTTTGTTTTCCCGTTGACTGGAAATTAAATATTGGTGAGGCTCAGGATAAAGGAGGTGTTACTATTCACACTCCCCGATTAAATCTACCCGATGGGAGTTATAAAATAGCCATGTACCCCAGCACGACTGATGGTCAATCCACTTGTACCCATGCTGTAGATACAACGCCTATTACCACATTTGATTTTAGTATTCAGGATATATCAACGAGTACACAATGTGAAATAAAAACGGTAAGGTCGGGGGGATGTTATGTCGAGAATGTATGTGATCCGAGACCAAACTGTGAACCAGTTGTAACGAATGATGATGGGTCAATGGATATTAAATGCTGTTATTAAGACATACAATTAAGTTATAATTAAAACAATAGCTATGCAACTTGCACAAATTATTAAACTTCCCGGCACTGATGCGGAGGGAAAACCAACAGTTATAGAACTGCAAGGCCCCACTCAAATGGCAGATCGCTTTTCTGACATTGGAGATGTGGTGGGTAAACTTGTTCCCATCATGCTCTCTATTGCGGGTTTGATTTTATTTATCATGCTGATATGGGGCGGATATGATTTTCTTTTCTCGGGTGGAGATCCGGGCAAAGTAGAAGCGGGGAGAACGAGAATTATGAATGCAATAATTGGATTTGTAATCGTATTCGTCGCGTATTTCCTCGTACAGCTTCTGGGGTTTATATTTGGGTTTAGTTTGTTTTGATGCGATGCTAATATGCGAAATCATGCGAATGATGCGAATTCCACTGCGCTTGTTTATAAAGAACTTTCCTATAAAATAACCGGCGTTTGTTTTAAAGTCCATCAATCTCTCGGGAGATTTTGCCGAGAAAAACAGTATTGTGATCAATTAGAGAAAGAATTTACTCTTGCACAGCTTCTCTATAAAAGAGAGTACGACCTTTCAAACGACAAAGAAGATGTGATAACAGGAAACATCGTTGATTTTCTTATCGAGAACAAAATTGTCCTCGACGCAAAAGCAAAGAAATTTATTACGAAGGAAGATTATTTTCAGATGATGAGATATTTGAGAATAGCCAACATTAAACTTGGTTTGATTGTTAATTTTCGAAATACATTTCTCAAACCAAAAAGAGTACTCTACAGTCAGTATTATTCTTAATAATTAGCATCATTCGCATGTCTATTCGCATTTTTCGCATCGCCATTATTCCTTCCATTCCTTTATGGCCCGCTCGTAATTTTCGGGAGTGGAGACTTCAAACCAGGGATTATCAAAGGTAAATCCTGCAAGTTTTCCTTTCTCAGCAAGTTCTACAAATAAATCTTCAAGTGAGGCATCACCCTTTCCTTTTATCATTTCAATGATCGATGGATTCATCACGTAGATACCGGCATTAATGAGCTGTGTGGTCTGCATTTTATCCTGCTTTAGAAACTTCACGATCCGTTCACCACGTAACAGTGCTACGCCGTATCCTCGGGTATTTGGCGCAGTTGAGAGAACCATCGTTGCATCATGCTTATCTTCCTGATGAAACAAAATTACCTCAGAAAGATTAATTTTTGTTAAAATATCGCCGTTGACGACGACAAATGGTTTTTGTTGCAAAAAAGAAGCAGCGTTTCGAACAGCACCCGCACTTCCTAATGCATGAATTTCTTCACTATAAGTGACTGAAACGCCATATTTTTTACCATTCCCGATCTCTTCTTTTATTTTCGCACCCAAATGACCAATAGCGAGAATGATATCTCGTATGCCAGCTTCTCGAAGCATCTCAATAGTGTGTTCAATAAGGGGTTTTCCACCAACCGGGATGAGAGGTTTTGGCACCTCGTACGTGAGCGGCCGCATATTTACTCCTTTACCACCTGCTAAAATAATCGCTTGGGTAACTTTCGGTGCCAAGCTTTGTGAAAGCAAATACTCAATAGCATGAGATCTATTGCGTATTTGAACACCGTCAATAATCTCGTCCAAACGTTTGAGTAAATCTCCTCGTAAGGTTATTGTTAACCGTTCTCTGTCCATTGTTGTATTATATCTTATAATAGCAACCTAATCTATTTTGTAGACTGTCTTTTCAGTACTGAAAAGACAGTCTACTTGAGAATTCATAATTTCACGGATTCATAGTTTAAATTTTTTCTGATCATAAACAGTTCACCGTCATCCAATGCTGTCCAATTCGCACTGAATATTTTATCGGATGAAATGATATACGCAACTTGTGATGAAAGTTGTGTGCTTGATAACTTTAGTCCCATCGGTGTTTGGATTGAAAAATGGCGCTCTTCACGCCACCGAGTCCAATACAACGGAAGCCCAAAGCGATACGCGTATAGTGTCTGACCGTCTGCTAGTAAAAAGTTCGCCCCGCGAGGATTATTTGCTTCTTTCACTACCTGTTTAATTGCCTCCTGAGGTTCCATTTCACTTGCCTTCTGCATAATGGCGCGAAAATAAATTTCTGAGTCGATCGGTTCGCTCTGAAAATTTGCGTTGAAAGGGGGCTTTAGATGGGCAGAGAGTTTTTCCTTATTCACCGAGCCATTGTGGGCAAAAGCATAGTGCTGATACGAAAACGGATGCGTATTTTTGTCTGAAACATCTCCCGATGTTGCTTGACGCATGTGAAAGATGAGTTGATGGGTGACTATCTGTGTTTGTACAGATTGATTCAGATGTTGATTAAGCGCACTTCGTCTGCCTTTTTGAATATGCAGTTTCCGACTCTGGTCGTACCACGCAACACCCCATCCATGCGTTGAATACGTAATGTGCTGCGGCTGACCGATAGAAAGTGAAAAATCAACCGGTTGACGGGTAATTATTCCCAGTAATCGTGCCATGGAGTCAGTATAAAGTATTTGGTATAAAGTATAAAGTATATGAAAGATGTAGTGGCATCCGCGATAAATCGCGCCACTACATTATTTTTCTTCCTGAGGTTTTTGTTCAGTTGATTCTGGTTTCTTTTCGCCACCTTCTGTTGGCTTAACTTCACCTTCAGCGGGTACTTCTGCTCCTTCTACGGCTTCTGCAGCCGGTGCTGGTGCAGGTGCTTCTTCTTTCTCAAGCGGGTTGATACGAACGATAACCGTCTCCGGATCTTCAGTGATTGTATATCCCGCCTTTGCTTTTATATCAGAAACCTTTATCATGTCATCGACTTCTTTCAAATTACTAATATCCACTTCAATTTTTTCAGGAAGGTCCGTCGGCAATGCTTCTACTTCAACTTCATCGGTTAACTGCAGTAATACACCAATTGCTTTTTCCGCAGCGAGTGATTCACCAACGAGTTCAACAGGTACTTGAACGCGCATTTTTTCAGTCAGGTCTACCTCATGTAAATCTACGTGAAGAAATTGACTGGTTACGGGGTGCTGTTGCGGGTGATGAATGAGTACATGATGCGATTTCTTCTCACCACTGATGGATAATTCTACCAATCCGGTTTCCCCAACCTCATGGTACACGGTTTGGAAATCCTTAAGCGCTACTTGAACGGCTTGCGATTTGATGCTTTTTCCGTAAATATTACCAGGGAGGAGATCTTTATCTCTGAGCTGTTTTACTTTTTTACCCACTACTGTTCTTTTTTCTGCTAAAAGTGTATGTGATTTGGATGGCATTGTATTTGAATTGTATTAAGTTGTAATTGTCCCGCTACATCGCTTACTTGCTCCCGAAGCTTACAGCTTCGCGTCGCAAGGGCGCGTGTACGGGACTGCGCTTAGTTTAGCTTTTTATTCAGCTAAGATATTACTTGCAGTAATCTGCTATTTCGGTATTCTACTGTACTTGCCGCTTGAAGTCAACGGTGAGGAGGCGATCTTGGTCAAGATGGATAAGATAGGGGAATGAAGAAATATTTGTCTGGGTTACCAATGATTGTGCCTGAGTTCCCAGTTTAAATACAAATGGATCTGCTACGGTGCCTGGCTGTTTTTGGATCATTAATTGATAAGAATACGTATCGCTTGTTGGTTTTGGAAGCGAATAACGAACTATAACTTTACTATCTTGTTGTGGTGGCACTTCAATAAGCATTCCTACCGAAGTTTTATCACCAAAGGATTCAATATCTGCTTGATCGATAATATTACGATTTTGATCGTTGATACCAATAAAATGTATAAAAACTTCTGGCGGGAGAAGTATGCGCAGATAATTTTTGTATATGCCATCATAGAGTGAGTCGGAATCTTCATTGCTCGTGTTGCTGTAATATATGATCAGCTCACGCTCAATCGTATTTTCTGCCGGCTCAACGGTGGTAAAAATTTCCCGATTAATATGTGCATTTACTTTGTTAACGCCCAAATTTGCGTCAACTACCATGACATAGTCAGCAACCGTGTCTGAATGGGCGCCTAATACATTTTGATGACTGGCAATTCTTCCGCCCCATCCCAATTGTTCAACGGTCTCTTGAACATTGGTATCATGACTGGCTAGTACGATATGTTTTTCCTCAAAAGATTGCTCAACCGTCTTTGCAATTTTAAGAAGTGTTAGGGGGTCTTGTTCAGCAATATTAATGAGGAGGGCATTGGTTAGTCCGTCAATAAGATTTCTTTTTTTATTTGATCCCGGAAAAAATGAATCATGTGTGTCACTTTGGAGTTTATAGAAGAAATCATCAGAAGTTACGGTAGCCTGATAATCCGGCACATATATACCACCCGTTGCCTGAAGTATATTTTTGAGAAAATATAAATCAATAGCTATCACCCCATTTACTTGTTCGTTTAATTCTTTTTGCAAAAACCATTCTGCTTGTTTTGCTGAAAGAGCAAAATCTGGATTCCAGTTGGAATCACGCAAAAACCAGTTTGGCTGATTAAGATGCTGCTTAATAGCTTCGGGCGGATCGACCTGTCCTTTCAATTGACCATCAGCTTCATATACATCTTCTATTGCAATTTCGACCATTGAGCCGTTCTCAACAGTAATGAGTGCAAACGAACCGATAAATCCACCCGTGGGGCGCAGTTCAAAATTATTTTGGAGCAATACCAAATACTTTTTTCTCGTTTTAAATGCCATTAAATCGGGTACTGTTTCCATAAACACACTTCCTTTCGAAAGGAACTTGTCAATCTCTTCAATCTGCTCATAATAGGGCCAGGTCTGCTTGACGAGCCGATGCTCTTTATATTGATTCAATTGACTAATGGCCGTAACAGCGGGTTTAATATGATTGCTTAAAGCAGTTAACGATTGCTGAACCCGCGCAATATCATTCTCGATATCTTGTGTATTTCCTGAAGTAATTGCTTGAACGACCGGTTCTAATAGTTGTGCCTGTTCTGTGGCAAGGCTGACCGTGTTAGTTACGCTTGCTAAAATAGTCATATGTCCCGACACTATCGTTTCTATCTGAGGAGAAAATATGCCGATGAGAGGTAGTATTGGCTCAGCTATGTGCTCTGCGATGGAGCTTGCTGTTTGTGCCGTTTTCGCCTTTTGAGTACGCGCCTCATGATCAAGTGAAGGGTCACGAAGCTGAGATAGACTGTGTATCGAGACCGTGACTGCAAGCGCCCAGACCACAAAAGGACTAAGCAGCACGAGTAAAGTACCGCCTATAAGGGGAATGAATCTTCTATGTCTCTTGCGTTTTTGAACGACAATAGAAGAAGATTTTTTTACTTGTGGCGGTACATACGGATTACTGGTAAATAGCATGGTCAAGATTTTATTGATGAGTATAGTGGTCTTGTATGTTTTGTTTCGCGGGAGGATAAAAACCGAAATATTTTCCGTATCAATGTGTCCAATCATTTCGCGAGAAATAACATGAAGTACTTTTCCACCCGATTTTAGACAGGAAAGCGATTTTTTTAGTTTTGCATGACTATCGATGATGATTAAATAATCAACAGAAAGACGATTCTTACAGCGGGTATAGATTGTTCCTCCTTGAGCAGTCAGTGTGTCAGATAGTGCGTCTACTAAAATGGGCGCTTTTTCTCCGATTATAAGAATCGTATATTCTTGAGGAATCTCTTGAGCTTGAAGATACGGGCTATGCTTATCGGCCATATATTGATTGTACCAAAGATAGATACGCTATATTCTTCAAATTCGGAAACGCAAGATAATCGTTTTGGGAAGGCTAGTCTCTTGAGCAAGCGATTTAACCTCAAATTTTGTACTAAATTACTGCAATACCACGTTTGATTGATTCGAACCTTCTGATATAATCAAACTCATATGAAATCACTCTATGTCTGGACGCAAGATGGGTTGAGACTTCAAGCGATGCAGTATCCATCAGAAAACAAGCAGGTCTGTATTCTCTTTATTCATGGCATGTCTGGAAATTTCATGGAGAATTATTATGCGGATGTTGTAGGAAATAAGCTGCAGGAAAATAACATTGGATTTATATATAGCCATAATCGCGGATATAATCATATAAATGATGTCGCAACGAAAGAAATAACAAAAGATAATGGAAATAAAACAATACGAATAGGTGCAGCATACGAAAAATTTGAAGACAGTTTCTTTGATATTGATGGATGGATGACAAAGACAATTGAATTGGGCTATAAGAAAATTGTACTTGCAGGCCATTCATTAGGTTCCAATAAAGTGATTAATTACTTTTATAGCAAAGAGTCTAATCATATCAGTGGCGTTATTCTTCTTTCACCCCCGGACATGGTTGCTAATGGAAAAGAGTCTGGTAGATCTGCAGTGTATGAAAAACAACTCAAAGAAGCACAAAAAAACGTATCAGAAGGCAACCCTAAGAAACTCCTATCAGACAAACTATGGAACTGGTACAATTTGAGCTCCGAAACTTTTCTCAATATGTTTGTCGATCGTTGTCCCGCTGACAATCTTCCTATTATGAGAAATCCTGAAGAATTTCCAGAGCTTGCTTCAATTAATGTTCCAATACTCTCGATCATGGGAGAACATGATGATATTGCAGTAAGAACTCTTCAAGATGATATGGACCTTATAGAAAAAAGAGCAACGGGCACGAAATCATTTACAAAAAAGTTTATTGCTGGGGCAAATCATGGGTATGAAAACAGGGAAAACGAATTGGCTGAAGTCATACTTAACTGGGTTAAAAGCTTTAATCAATAAAACAGTTCCGAACTTGTTCCAACCTTGAGAGATAAAATTAAGCAAGTTAGACTCATATCCCTTTATTAAAGATCGAAAATAGAGTTAGCGGTAGAAGAGTGAAGCCCTTGAGTGTTGCAAATCGGCATAAGACGGGTATACAATAACGGGATGATTCAGTATAAAAGCATTACCTATGGTTTGTTAACACTTTCTGAAGTACGTGCCCGGATATCAGATTATATGAAAGATAGAGAGAGTCAGCGGTACCAAGTTGTCATAGGAACTGATTCTCAGCGTAAAAATGGATCACAAACCGATTTTGTTACCGCGATTATCGTACATCGAGTAGGCAGTGGAGGTATCTACTTCTGGAATAGGACGATTGATAATAAACAACGGGTTCTCAAACAACGTATGTTTGAAGAAGCGACACGATCTCTTGAAACAGCACAAAAACTGCTCGAAACGTTTAAAGAGAATGGTATTTCGGATCTTGATTTTGCGATCCATGTCGATATTGGCAAGCGAGGGCCGACTCGAGAGATCTTGAGTGAAGTAGTTTCTATGATTCGTGGATCAGGTTTTATAGTAAAAACAAAACCGGATAGCTACGGAGCCTCAAAAGTTGCTGATCGTCACACATAATCCCAATTTTCAAACCAAACGTTCATTTTTTTGATCGTTGAAATTTGATTCTTGGAATTTATTACCGTATAGTGTAACTATGGCGGTAAAAATTCTCTTACTTGTGGGTTTTTTGGCTGTTATAGCGCTGTTCTTATTTGATTCTCTCCCGAGTAGTAAAGAGTTTGATACATGTCTTAATCAAATTAATTCAAATTATTCCAGAATTTCCAGTATTGGACGGCAAAGAGAGTGGAGTGGCGACCGATTTTGTAATACAGCCCATGCGCAGGTTCTTATCGATAACATCTGTGTCCAAAATGTTATTAACAGCAGATTCACTGGTCGATTCATATTTTGGGTATCACCAAGTCGAGTAAATATCAATAAAACATTAAGGGATTATAATCGGCAGTGCTGGGATCTACAAGTGCCACTCTACGAATTGAATCTTAGCCTTTAATTATGTTCTGACTGTTGGTCAGTATCCTTCTTTCCTGCCTCGCCGGTTGGTTTTGTAATGGAAGCGCATCCGCCAGCGGGCTCAGTCCCTTTTATAAAATACTCTTCACGCTCCCGACACGGGAGTTTTACGATATTTATCGGTGCATTTGGTTTTTGAGATGGAAATTTTTCGAGCATTTTATCGGTTATTTTACGCCAAATGGGTGTTGCACCGGTAATGCCTGAGGTTAATGTTTGATTCATGGGACTATTGTCATTATTTCCTACCCAAGATACGACGACAAAATCTTGCGTATAACCAATTGTCCAATTGTCGCGTTTATCATTGCTTGTACCCGTTTTTACCGCTACCCAATTGTTCGGAATATTTAAATCAGAGCTGGGGCCAAATGCTGCAGTTCGCGCTCCGTTATCGGCAAGAATATCAGAAATAATGTAGGCTGCTTCTTCTGATACGACCGGTGCAGATTCTATTTGAGAATTATCTTCAATGACTGTACCTAAATGATCAGTAATTTTTAATATAGGTTTTAGATCGTGGTGTTTTCCTTTATTAGATAAGGTTCCGTATACCTCTGCCATATCGAGCATGGTAACTTCGCCTCCGCCCAGTGTAATAGACAGGCCATATCCATCAGTACCATCCCAAGAATCAATACCCATTTTATTTCCTTGGTCAATCATGGTCGGAATACCGATTTTAGCAAGGGTGCGAACTGCCGGTATATTGTATGAATTACCCAAAGCATAGCGTAAAGGCACCATGCCATGGAATTTCCCATCATAATTGACGGGCGAATAGGGCGGGCTGCCCGCAGCGGTATAGGTAATAGGAGAATCTTGAAGTAATGTCGCAGCAGTAAATCCATCCTGAAGCGCGGCAGTATAGGTAACTACTTTAATAGTTGAACCGGGCTGCTGAGGAGAAAGTGTTACATTAACATTTCCTTCTTTTTCTAAGTCAAAATAATCGGTCGATCCGACCATGGCGAGTATTTCTCCCGTCTGAGGATCGGTCACGACTACTGCTCCATTACCCACACTGAGCGCTCTAAGTTTGCTGACTTCTTCAGATACGATCTTTTGTATTTCATCTTGGAGTGAAAGATCAAGGCTCGTATGGACAATGAGTCCTCCTTGTTCGACCATACGGGGTCCATAGCGTTCACTTAAGACTTGTCGTACATACATAACAAAGTGAGGTGCTTTAATACCAATCTGCGGTCGGGCAAGTGCCAATTCTTCGGCTTCTGCTTGTTCTCGCTCGGCACGGGTAATAAATCCCTCTTCTTCCATACGCCGAAGTACTTCCTGCTTTCTCAGTTTTGCCAATTCCGGCTGGGCACCGAACGGTGAGAAATAAGTCGGTGCGGCAGGAAGTCCGGCAAGTAACGCTGCTTCTCCCAGGGTGACATCGCGGATAGTTTTTCCAAAATAAGTTTGAGCAGCTGCTTCTGCACCCCACGCTGTTCCACCATAGGGTACCTGGTTAAAATACATCGTTAAAATTTCCTCTTTTGTATACAGTTGCTCGGTCCAAATGCTTAAAATTAATTCACGAATTTTCCGAGAGAGCGTTATTTCCTGATTTAACAATGCACTCCTCACGAGTTGCTGTGTAATTGTTGATCCACCTTGCAAATCATCGTTAATAATGGTGCTGTATGCGGCTCGTACAATCCCGCGTGGAGAAAAACCTTGATGATAGTAAAATCCTTGATCCTCAACTGCAATGGTGGCGTTTACGAAATAATCGGGTAATTCCTCAAGGGTTACTGATGTGCGGTTTTGATCCGCATAAATTTCATAGAGAAGCTCACCGTTTCGATCATATATTTTAGTAGTTAATGGTATATCACGCTTTGTGAGTAATTGTGGGTGGGGGAGGTCTTTGGACAGAATAGTGTAGCCTGAAACGATGCCGAGTATAACACTCGCTACGCTAAATCCAAGCATAAAGTTTTTAATTGCAGCCCATGTGGTCTTGAATGATCGTTTTGACTTTTTTTGACTACCATAACCGATAGATCGTTCAATAGATTCTTTTCTGGATACCGTTGCGACCGGTAATTTTAATAGGCGAGGTATCTGAATTTTCCGCACTCTGTTCCATACGTTTTTCGTTAACTGAGCAATAAATTTAGTAGCTATACGGGTTACAATGATAGGAACTTTCAGTATCCACAAAATTAATTTGACAATAAAAATAATAGCCAAATATTGTGTCTCAATTAGCCAAATTGTTGCATCACCGACGAATTTGAAGAACTGCAGCACGAAAATTATAAGGTTTCTTACCAAATAACCCATAGTAAGCATTTTATATCATAATTTGCCTGGTTTGTGAAGATAGGAAAATGTGTTATTCTAGATTTTGGATGTATAGATTTTCACGGAGATTTAAAGCATGTATGTATAAAAAGAGAGATATCTTTCTCACTGTTTTCCTCCTTCTCCTTCTTCCTGTTTTGCTTGTCGGGGTATCTGTGGTGCGTGACTACTCAGGGAGAGCATTGATCGTTATTCCGGCTAACATTGTCATACAGGCTGATGAAGTGACCGGACCACTTCCGCATACGTGGCGCACTTTGGCTCAGGGTGGGGAAGAAAAGGGCGTACGAATGCTTGAACCAGTAGTGGATGAAGTGTCACTGCTTGAGCCACGCTACATTCGTATTGATCACATCTATGATTTTTATGATGTGGTGAGCCGCGATGCAAGGGGCAGTTTAACGTTTAGCTGGAGCGGACTTGATCAGATGGTATGCGATATTTTACAAAGCGGTGCAAAACCATTTTTCAGCCTTGGTTATATGCCCGAAACCATGTCGAACGATGGCACTTTGACTGGCATACCGCGCGATTGGAATGAATGGGAGCTTTTGGTTCAGGCCACTATTGAGCGGTATAGTGGGATAAACACCGTACTATGTGGAAATGCATATAATCAGAATTTAGATGATGTGTATTATGAAGTATGGAATGAACCGGATTTAGAGACGTTTGGCAAGTGGAGTATTCACTCAGGAAAAGACTATAAACTCCTGTATTATTATTCTGCAAAAGGCGCAGAAAAAGCAGTCAATACACGCCAATTTTTTCTCGGTGGTCCTGCCACCACTGCTGATTATCAGAATTGGATACAGTTGCTTATTAAATATGCTGATGCATATGATTTAAAGCTCGATTTTCTGTCATGGCATCACTATGGGACAGATGTCGATAGTTTTGCAAATGATATGCACCAAGTCAACACGTGGCTTTCGGGCCCTGAATATGCTGCGTATCGAAGTTTGCCGCGTATTATTTCAGAATGGGGATTTGACTCGAACCCCAATCCCATCTCAGAAACTAATATTGCTGCAGCTCACACTGTTTCTGCAATTCGATATCTGGTCGAAGAAGATCTCGAGATGGCATTTGCATTTGAGATACGAGACGGAATAAATCCAAGTTGGGGAATACTCAGCTATACCGGTGATCCAAAACCGCGCTATTACGGACTGCGACTTCTGAATGTATTGGGGCGGACTCGAGTAAAGTTAGAAGGAGAAGGGACCTATGTGAAAGCACTCGCGTCACGGATTCAAAAAGGTGTGTCTGCTGTCGTAGTGAATTACGATATTGAAAATGCTCATACAGAAGTCGTTCCCTTTACCATTAATGGACTGCAGCCCGGTCTTTATTCATTAAACCGTGAATGGTTAAATGGAGAAAAGGGTACGGTCAATGTGCGAATTGATGAATCAGGTCAGTATTCCGAATTACTCTACATGGAGCCAAATAGCGTGGTGGCAATAGAATTGAGACAGATATAATTTCGTTACTATTATGTTTTTAATTCTAATAATGTTCTTTTTAAAATCTGTTTCATTTGACTTCTTCCATATCCACTTTTTAAAAATTCTTCCCTAGCTTTTGCATCCTCCTCGTTAATAAAGTATTCATAATGAATGAGTAAAAATGGAGTTCTGAATTTAGTTGCTATCACTTTATTTTTTAAATGATGGATTAACCGTTGCTTTAAATCTGTTGTATAGCCAATATAAAATCCTTTATCTTTTAAAAAGAAGAGGATGTAAACATAATATCTTATTTTGTGGCTAGAAACGTCTGACGTTTCTTTCATTTTTGAAGAAATATATTTGTAGGTGTCGCGTCAAACGCGATCACCACGTCGGACGCGGCTTTGCCTTGCAAACGCTTTTCGCTCATTTTTGAAATGGCGAAGCCGCGTTTGACGCGGTGGAGATGGGGAGTAGTGAACTCCCGTCCAAGAATGTAATCTACAACCGTTTTAAACCCTCCGATTCGGAGGGTAAACAAGCTTACAAATGATTCCTCTTTATGTCGCCG
>MGAO01000048.1:25198-27334 GCA_001788215.1 Candidatus Roizmanbacteria bacterium RIFCSPLOWO2_01_FULL_40_14
GCGAGAAAGCGGTTACCTCATCAAACCTGATGATCCGGCTGTTTTTCCACCCATGTATTTCCACCGGATGAGAAATAGCATGAATGCTCTTGACCCTTATGCGTAAAGCAAAGCGGGTTGTCGAGAAGCGAAAGCATTGGCCTTAAATTGCGCGAGCAACTTTTCAGCCGCAGCTAATCGCTGTTCAAGCGATTTATTTGCTTGTATTGTTTGATTCTGTTTAACGACAATGAATCAATGTCGGCTTGCGGTTTGTAAATGTACAGTTCTCGTCGAATCAATCATCCCCGTTAGAAACACTTAACGAACGTAAGTGAGTCTTAGTGTTTCTTACGTCCGCCGAATATCGCTCCTCGAGTCCCGCTGAAGCGGGACGAGAGGTAAGACAAGGCGGACTGTTAACCTTCTTTCTCTCTTAACGCTCTTTCAACATCTCGATCAAGCGCTCTTTTTCGTAACTCTTTTCTCTTATCGCGGGTTTGTTTTGCTCGTCCCAAACCTATTTCCAACTTGATAATCCCGCGGCCTGTAGTATAACACGAGAGAGGAATCAGGGTCAATTTTCCCTGCTTTAATTTGGTCTCAAGTGAAACCAACTGATTTTTGTGCAGGAGAAGTTTCCTGGTCCTCGTTGGACTATAGTCCGGCATATTCGAGTATTCATACAACGGGATTGATGCGTTGATTAAAAATGCTTCACCAGCCAATATACGCACATGGGAAGCATCTAATTTCACTCTTCCTTGTTTAATAGACTTTACTTCAGGTCCTAATAGCTGTATGCCTGCTTCGACTGTATCCTGAATAAAATAGTCATGCCGGGCACTCCGGTTTACGTTTTTCATGATTAAATTGTATCATGCAACTTGACAGTAGGTATAAAACTTGTCATTCTGAACTTGTTTCAGAATCTCAGGGTTGTCATTCCCCCGCCGGCCGGCGGGGGAATCTAATTTCTTATAGATTCCGGGTCAAGCCCGGAATGACATTCTAGTTACTGAAATAAATTCAGGATGACAGACACTACTATTAAAGACATACTTCTCAACTTCATTTTTCCTCGCCGCTGCGTTTCCTGCGGAAAACTCGCTGCCTATTTTTGTTCGATCTGTAGTCCAATGATTCGAACCATTGGACTAACTATCTGTCCCGTGTGTACCAAACCATCTCCGTTTGGATATACGCATCCTCGATGTAAAACAAAATATTCACTGGACGGATTAACGAGCGTATTTCGTTATACCGGTCCGATTCAAAAATCAATCAAAATGCTGAAATATCGGCGAGTTACTGATCTTGTTCCGGAATTAAGCAAATTGATTATTGCTCGTATTGAACCTTTTCCTCAATATGCATTTCATAAATTCCTCAAGGTAAAACCCGTTGTTATTCCCATCCCGCTTCATTGGTGGAGAAAGAGGGGAAGATGGTTTAATCAGTCAGAATTAATCGCCGAAGAATTAGCAAAAGACTGGAATCTTGAAGTGAGAAACAACCTCTTACAACGGAAGAAACTAACAAATTCACAAGCTGGACTCAAAAAAGATGAACGTAAGGCAAACATTAAAGATGCGTTTGAAGTGAGTTCGGTTTTCGATTTGCCGTTGACGGTTGACCATGTAATTTTATTCGACGATGTGTGGACCACGGGATCAACGATGCGGGAAGCGGGAAATGTATTGAAACGTGCAGGAGTTACGAAAGTGTGGGCGTTAACAATTGCGCGGTAAATTATAAAACTATCCAACTTGCTATTAAGCCAAAAATAAGTACGCTTACCGTATCTTGAATAACCGTTGCAATCGGCCCGGCTCCTACGGCTGGATCGCTGTGTTCAAGTTTAAAAAAATGAGTAACCAGAAGAGCTATAAGTGGCGCACAAGCGATTGCTCCAAATGTTGCCAGGGAAACGGCGAGCGTGAGATCAATTGAGGAAAACCATACACTGACAATAACCGCAATTACTAAGCTTGAAATGATTCCTAAAATAATGCCGAGCAATGTTTCTTTTACTAAATATTTTTTGAAATTTGCATGACCCGATTTTAAATCTCGGGCATAAATACTTTGGGTTTGCGTACCGGTTGCGTCGGCCATATAGACGACAAAAGGAATAAAGAATGCAATTCTGATATT